>BEHZ01000020.1 GCA_002923335.1 bacterium HR23
CACCTGCCGTGGGTGCTGTGGGTCTGGGGCGTGGTCGTGCTGATGGCTATGGCTGGCGTGTGGCAGGGGGCACGGGAGGCGATCGCCTCGTGGGTGCTGGGCATAGGAGGGCTCCAGCGACTGTATAAAGGGCTTCCGGAGGGTTTCCCGCCTGGGGCTTTTGCGGTGGGCGTAACCGCTGTGTCCTTGGGGCTTGTGGCGGTTGTGGCCAGCCAACTCCTGCGAACGGCGGTCGGCAGGAGGGTGTGAGAGAGGGTCAGGTGCATCTGGGGTTTGTGAGCGGCATCACTTGCCTGGCCTCGCCCCGTGTGCTATAGTATCTGGAAAAGGAAGGGGGAGGGCCACACCGATGAGTGAGCAGGTGCTGGCGGACTACTATCGCCAATACGGCCTTATCGCCCTCTTCACCGGCCTGGCGGTGTTTGTGCCGGCCAGCATGCTCCTCCTCTCGTGGTTGTTGCACCTCTTGCGCATCCGCCCCTACAGGCCCACCCCCGTGAAACTGGACATCTACGAATGCGGGATGCAAACGGTGGGGGGGCGGTGGACCCGCTTTAACTTCCGCTACTACCTGTATGCCCTGCTTTTCGTGGTGTTTGATGTGGAAACGGTCTTCCTCTACCCCTGGGCAGTGGAGTTCCAGCGCCTGGGCCTCTTCGCACTTGTGGAAATGCTGGTCTTCCTGGGCATCTTGCTGGTGGGCTGGGCGTATGCCTGGCGCAAGGGGGCCTTGGAATGGCGCTAGAAACACCCGCACAGACCGCCCCTCGGCCGCCCCTCTACACCCAGACTGGCTACCTGGATCGCCAGGAGGGGGAGGAGATCAACCTCCTGAAGGCGACCCACACCCAGCCCTTCCCAGAGCCGGTGCTCCAGGTGCCGGAGGACCTTCGGCGCAATGTGCTGGTTACCACAGTGGACGCCCTGCTCAACTGGGGGCGGAAGTCGGCGGTGTGGCCAGTGGCCTTCGGCTTGGCGTGTTGTGCCTTTGAGATGATGGCCAGCGCTATGTCCCGCTTTGATATCGCCCGCTTCGGTATGGAGGCCTTCCGAGCGTCCCCCCGGCAGGCCGACCTGATGATCGTGGCCGGCACCGTTACCTGGAAGATGGCTCCCGCCATCAAGCGCATCTACGAGCAGATGGCCGAGCCCAAGTGGGTCATCTCTATGGGGGCGTGCGCCACCTGCGGGGGGCCTTACTACAACACCTATAGCGTGGTGCCGGGGGTGAACCACCTGGTGCCGGTGGACGTGTATGTCCCCGGATGCCCTCCCCGCCCCGACGCCCTTCTCTACGGCATCATGCAACTCCACGAGAAGATCCGCCGATACAGCGTGGTAGGGAAGAAGGCAGGGTTCTAGATGACCAAACCCCTCCTGGCTTCGGAAGTGGCCAAGCGGGTAGAGGAGGGGGTGCCGGGGGCAGTAGAGCAGGCGCAGGGGGACCACCTCTGGGTGCGCCCCGAGCGCATCCGGGAGGTGTGCCGTTTCCTGCAGTCCGCCCCCGGCCTGGAGTTCAACTACCTGGTCTCCATTACCGGCGTGGACTACATTGAATACTTTGAGGTGGTCTACCACTTGGTCTCCCTGCGTTACAATCACTCCCTGGTGCTCAAGACCCGGGTCTACGGGCGGGAGGAGCCTACCCTCCCTTCGGTTGTCCCCGTTTGGCAGGGGGCGGATTACCAGGAGCGGGAGGTCTACGACCTGATGGGGGTCCGCTTTGAGGGCCACCCCAATCTGAAGCGCATCCTCACCTGGGAGGGGTTCCCTGGCCACCCCCTCCGTAAAGACCACCTGGGGGCGTAGCCATGACGCTACAGGGCGAGCCGGTTATTCTGAACATAGGCCCCCAGCATCCGAGCACCCACGGCGTCTTCCGCTTGCGGGTGCTCTTTGACGGGGAGGTGGTGCAGGATGTGGAGCCGGTCTTCGGCTACCTGCACCGGGGCACCGAGAAACTGGCCGAGGAGCGGGCCTATACCCAGGTTATTACCCTCACCGACCGTCTGGACTACGTCTCTTCTATGACCAACAATCAGGCATATGTGCTGGCGGTGGAGAAACTGGCCGGCATTCAGCCTGCCGAGCGGGGGATGTATCTACGGGTTATCGCTGCGGAACTCTCCCGTATCGCCAGCCACCTGGTGGCCACCGGCTTTTTCCTGCAGGATCTGGGGGCCTTCGCCACGCCCCTCATGTATTGCTTCCGAGAGCGGGAGCGCATTCTGGACCTGATGGAGATGCTCTGTGGGGCCCGCATTACCTTCAGTTATATGCGCCCCGGCGGGGTCTTCCAGGACGCTCCTGAGGACTTCTGGCCAGCCCTGCGCCAGTTCCTGGCCGAGATGCCCCACTACCTGGACGAGTTGGAGCAGCTGCTCACGGAGAACGAGGTGATCCTGGCCCGGACAAAAGGCGTGGGGGTGCTCCCCGCGGAGGTGGCCATCAACTGCTCCGTCAGCGGGCCGGTCCTCCGAGCCAGCGGGGTCCGATGGGACATCCGCAAGGTGGACCCCTATGATGTATATGACCGTCTGGAGTTTGATATCCCCATCGGCACCAACGGCGACTGCTATGACCGGATGATGGTGCGTCTTTACGAGATGCGCCAGAGCCTGCGCATCATAGAGCAAGCGGTGCGGCAGATCCCGCCCGGCCCTGCCCGTGCCAAAGTCCCCTTCTTCCTGCGTCCTCCACCAGGCGACGCCTATGCTCATGTGGAGTCGCCCAAGGGAGAACTGGGTTTCTACTTGGTGAGCGATGGGGGGATTGCCCCCTATCGGTGCAAAATACGCTCCCCTTCCTTCATCAACCTGACCCCTCTGCGGGAACTGCTCCGGGGGTGGAAACTGGCCGACCTCATCGTGATCTTCGGAAGCATTGACATCAATATGGGGGAGGTGGACCGGTAATGGGGCCGTGGCTCGTGCAGAACAGCGTCTACCGCAACATCTACGCCTTCTTTGACGGCTTTATGCCCGCGCAATTGGGCTGGCTGGCCTACTTCCTGGCCGGCTTTACGGTGATGTTCATCCTTATCAACGGCGTGCTCCTGCTGGCGGCGGGGATGGTGTATGCGGAGCGGAGGCTACTAGGGCGGTTCCAGGTGCGCTTGGGGCCGAACCGTGTAGGCCCCTTTGGCCTGCTCCAGCCCTTCGCCGATATCGTGAAACTGCTTCTGAAAGAGGATGTGGTGCCCCGTGGGGCAGATAGGCTCCTCTTCACCCTCGCCCCGGTGATGATGGTAGCGCCCCTCTTCCTTATCACGGCGGTGGTCCCCTTCGGCAAGAACTCTTACCTGGCCAACCTGAATGTGGGAGTGCTTTACCTGGTGGCGGTAACCGCCATCTCCACCCTGGCGGTCTTCTTGGGGGGATGGGCCACGGGCAATAAATACGCCATGTTCGGGGCAATGCGGGCGGTTGCCCAACTTATCAGTTACGAGGTGCCCCTGGTGCTGGCTCTGGTGGGGGTTGTTCTTCTGACGGGGTCCATGGCGCTGGTGCAGGTGGTAGAGGCCCAGCGCTTGCCCTTCCTGCTCCTACAGCCCCTAGGGTTTTTCGTCTTCTTCTGTGCCACCAGCGCAGAGTTGAACCGAGCGCCCTTTGACCTGATGGAGGCCGAGTCGGAGATCATCGCCGGCTACCACATAGAATACTCGGGGATGCGCTTCGGCCTGTTCCAGTTGGCGGAGTTCGGCGGGGTGGTGGTCTCCTCGGCGGTGATGGCCACCCTCTTCCTGCGGGGCTGGGAGAACCCCTTCGTCCCTCAGGGGTGGACGCAGGTCCTGCCTTCCCATTTGTGGTTTCTGCTGAAGACCGCCCTCTTCGTGTTCCTTTTCATATGGGTGCGGGCGACGCTGCCCCGCCTGCGCATTGACCAGGTCATGGGCCTGGCCTGGAAGGTGCTTCTACCCCTCGCCCTCATCAACATTGTGGTAACAGGGATAGAGGTGTGGCTGTGGCCTCGGCCCACCACCGCCCAGTTGTGGGCGATGGTGCTCATCAACTGGGCCGTGGCGGGGGCATGCCTGGTAGGGTTCAGCACCCTGATGGAGCGGTGGGGGCGGCGTCCCACCGCAACGGTGGTGCCGGTGCGTCTGCCGGTGGAGGTGCGCTATGCCCTATGGATTGGGCGTGCTGAAGGGGATGATGGTAACCCTGGCCAACTTTCGGCGGAAGCCCTTCACTATTCAATACCCGGAGCAGAGGGTGCCCCAGCACCCTCGCTTTCGGGGCGAGGACTTCGTGTGGTATGAGGAGCGGTGCACGGGGTGCGCCTCCTGCGCCAAGTTCTGCCCTTTGGGGATTATCCGCATCGTTACCCGCCCCAGCGGGGTGATGACCAAAGAGGGGGAGAAAAATGCCCTGGAGGTGTTTGATATAGACCTGGCCCGGTGCATGTTCTGCGGGCTGTGCGTGGAGGCGTGCCCCTACGATGCGCTGCATATGGGTAGCGGGTTTGAGCGGGCACGCTATACCCGCAAAGACCTGGTGATCAACATAGATGAACTTCGACGCGCCCCCAAGCGCCCCAGCACCTGGTTCCGCCCCCAGTTGGAGGCGAAGGGCTATAACCCCCACACCGACCGCCCCCTGGAATGGCACGAAGTGGGGCGTCACGAGGCCCCGGACCTGGAGGCCATGCAGGCTCGCTGGGTAGAGGTGCGCTAATGGTCAGCGGAAGCGAGACCTCTGCCTTCTTTGCCATGGTGTGGTGGACCACGGCGGTCGCCTCTGTCGTTGCCGCGTGGCTGATGGTCTTCCTCCGGGACCTGCTGAAGGCAGCCATCGCTATGGCAGTGGTTTTCCTGGCGGTGGCGGGATTCCTCGTGATGCTGAACGCCGAGTTCCTGGCGGTGGTGCAGGTGCTCATCTATGTGGGAGCAGTGTCCATCTTGGTAGTCTTCGCCGTTCTGCTGACCCGGGATGTTTTTCAGGGCAACATCCCCCACGCCCACCAAGGATGGGTCTTCCTGTTGACCGGGGTAGTGCTCTTTCTGCTAGCCTTTATCGTGCTGGCGACTCCCTGGCACCTCCTGTCTGCCTCGGGGATGGACGCAGCCAGCCGAGGGGCCCTGGTGGCGACCTGGGTAAACCCCACCCCTACCCTAGGGCGCCTCCTGGTGCGGGAGTTTGTCCTGCCCTTTGAAGCGGTGTCGGTTGTTCTGCTGGCAGCACTCATAGGAGCGTTGGTCATCGCCCGGGAGAGATAGAGATGCTGGCACCCATCGGTTTATCCCACTACCTGGTGCTCTCCGCCATCCTCTTCAGCATTGGAATGTTCGGCGTCCTCTCTATGCGTAATCTCATCGCCATGGTGATGGGGTTAGAGGTAATGTTCAACGCGGTGCTCCTGGCAGGGGTGGCGGTGGCCAGGTATGTGGCTCCCTTGCCGTTGCGGGTGGCGCAGACGGGCGGGGAAGGGATAGCGATGACCCTGACAGGTCAGGTATTTGGGGTATTCATCATTACAGTGGCGGCGGCCGAGGCGGCGCTGGCCCTGGCGCTGGTGTTGGCCGTCTACAGGGAAAGGGAAACGGTGGATGCCACCCGTTTGGACAGCATGAAGCACTAGCGGGCGAGGGGTAAGCGGATGACAACCCCGGATGACCTGGAGAGGCGGGTTTCCCGCCTGGAAACGCTGGTTACGGAGGTCTTGCGGGAGAGGCTGGGTGGCATCGCACTCAGGGTAGACCAAATCTATGAAAAAACGGGGCGGGATAAGGCCGACCTCATAGGCGACATAGAGAAGGCGCGTGCCGAGTTGCTGGAAGCGATGGCCAATCAGAAGGCGGACCTGCTGGCGCGCATGGATGCGGACAAAGCGGAGGTGCTGACCAGGGTAGCCAATGACAAGGCGGACCTCCTGGCACGGATGGCCGCGGACAAAGCGGAGGTGCTGGCACAGATAGAGCAGTTGCGTGCGGATATGCTGGTAAGAATGGCGCAAGAGCGCACTCGCCTCCTTTTCTGGATGGCGGGGTTTTTTGTCGCCTTCTCTACACCGCTCATCTCGGTGCTGTGGGCCATCCTCTCATTTGCGTTGCGGTAGGTTCGGTGGAGGTGCACAATGTCTTGGGTGCCTTTCAAGCGTGTGCCCAACCTGATGGCTGCGGAGATGTGGAGGAACACCCTGGAGGCCGAAGGGCTTCCCACCCGTATCCTCCCTGAAGGGGACATCATCGAGTGGAGGGAGCACTGCCCCTTTGTGGTCTATGTGCCCAAGGGGCGAGAGCACGTGGCCGAAGAGATTCTAAGGAAGCTGTGAGATGCGCGAGAGCGTTGCCTGGCTCATCCTCTTCCTGCCGGTGGCGTCGTTCCTGGCTATTGGGCTGGTGGTGCGCCCCTTCCTGAACCGCTGGGCGGTGCTGGCTGGCTACCTGACCGTGGTAGCCGTCGCAGGCTCCTTCCTTCTAAGCCTTGTCGCTTTGCGGGCGACCCTGGGCCACGAAGGCCCCATAGGGTGGCCCAGCCACCCCTGGGTAACCATAGGGGACTTTACGGTGCGGGTAGGTATCCGCCTGGACTCCTTGACGGCGATCATGCTGGTGGTGGTGAGCGGGGTAAGCCTGGCGGTGCAGATCTACTCCCTGGGGTATATGCGGGGAGACCCGGGGCTGGCCCGCTACTTCGCCTATATGTCTTTGTTCACCGCCTCTATGTTGGGGCTGGTGCTCTCCTCCAGCCTCCTCCTAGTGTATGTTTTTTGGGAACTGGTGGGGTTATGCTCTTACCTGCTCATCGGCTTCTGGTATCATCGGCCGGCAGCGGCGGCCGCCGCCAAGAAGGCCTTCATCGTTACCCGCCTGGGCGACCTGGGGTTTCTGTTGGCGCTTTTGTATCTCTTCTTCCATCGCTCCACATTCAGCGCCCAGGGGCTTGACCCCTTTGACATTGGACACCTGCATCAGGCGGTAACGGCCGGCCTCCTGTCGGGCACGGCGGTAACCTGGCTGGGGCTGGGCATCTTCGCCGGGGCGATAGGGAAATCGGCCCAGTTCCCCCTACACGTATGGCTCCCCGATGCGATGGAAGGCCCCACGCCCGTTAGCGCCCTCATCCACGCTGCGACGATGGTGGCGGCGGGGGTTTTCCTGGTCGCACGAGTCTTCCCCCTTTTTGAGGCCTCCCCTGCCCTGATGCATACCGTCGCCCTGATCGGTGGGTTCACCTCCGTCTTCGCCGCCACAATGGGCATGGTGATGAACGACATCAAGCGGGTTATCGCCTACTCCACTATCAGCCAGTTGGGGCTGATGATGCTGGCCCTGGGGGTAGGGGCCTATACTGCGGGTGTCTTCCACCTTTTCAACCACGCCTTTTTCAAGGCCCTCCTCTTTTTGGGGGCAGGCAGTGTGAACCACGCCACGGGCACCTTTGATATGCGCCTGATGGGGGGTCTGCGTCGGTTTATGCCCTGGACGTATGCCACCTTCCTGGTCGCGTCCCTGAGCCTGGCGGGGGTGTTCCCCTTCGCCGGCTTCTGGAGCAAAGACGAGGTTCTCACGGAGGCCCTGACGAAAGGCGAGCCGGTTGCCCTGCTGGTGGGCGTCCTGGCCCTGGTGGGCGTCTTTCTCACCGCCTTTTACGCCTTCCGTGCCCTCTTCCTGACCTTCCACGGGGAGTTTCGGGGCGGGGCGGAGGCCCAGGTGGGCGCTGGGGATCACGGTGCCAACGGCAGCGGCCACGGGAAGGCGCATCTGGCAGAATCGCCCCTGGTGATGGTGGTGCCGATGGTTGCCCTGGGGATTTTGGCGATAGCGTCGGGGGTGGTGGCCAACCCTCCGGGCGTCCTGGGGCCGGTGCCTTCCCACTGGTTCGCCCACTTTGTGGTGAAGCCAGGCGGCCACTTTGAGGAAGTGCCGTTCAACCTGGGGACGGCAGTCCTCTCAAACCTGCTGGCGCTGGCGGGGATAGGCGTGGCGTGGCTCGTCTATGGCGCTCGGCGGATGCCGGCGGAGCGCTGGACGGTGCGCCCCGTGTATCGTGTGGTGGCCCGTAAATACTTTATGGACGACCTGTATGAGCGGGTCATGGCAGGAGGGCTATTCTATCGCTTCCTCTGTGGCGTGGTGGACTGGTTTGACCGTGTTGTAGTGGACGGGACGGCGGAGGCCATTGGCTGGATAGGGCGCAATGCGGGGAAGCCTCTGGCGTGGATGCAGAACGGGCAGGTGCAGGCCTATGCGGGGGCCATTGGCCTGGGCATAGCCCTCATCCTCATCGTCTATATGGTGTGGAGGTAAGGGGTGCTCACCGCAACGGTCTTCCTCCCTCTGGCGGGGGCGCTGGTTATCGCCCTCTTCCTCTCCCGCCCGAAAGCGATACGCTGGTTTGCAGCCGGCGTCGCTATCGTTGACTTCATACTGTCCATCGTGGTGTTCGCCGGCTACGAGCGCCAGGCGGGGGGCCTGCAATGGGTAGAGCGGGTAACGGGATGGGTCCCCTCGCTGAAGGTGGAATACTTCCTGGGGGTGGATGGCCTGAGCGCCACCCTGGTGCTCCTGACGGGAATGCTGGGGCTGGCGGCGGTCTTCTCCTCGTGGAGCATTCAGGAGCGGGTGAAGGAATACTTCGCCTGGCTTCTGGTGTTGCAGACGGCAGTGATGGGGGTCTTCACCGCCCTAGACTTCGTGCTCTTCTTCCTCTTCTGGGAACTGGAACTGGTGCCCATGTATTTCCTCATCGCCATCTGGGGGACGGGACGGAAGGAGTATTCGGCCATCAAGTTTCTGGTGTTCACCATTACCGGGAGCGCCTTCATGCTGGTGGCCCTGCTGGTGGTCTTCTTCTCCACCGGCACCTTCAATATGGCCGACCTGGCGGGCCTGACCGGCCAGGGTTTGGATGCGTCCCAGCTCCTGCTCCCTGCCCGGCTGGTGTGGGCCTTCTTCTTCATCGCCTTTGCGGTGAAACTGCCCCTCTGGCCCCTCCATACCTGGCTCCCCGACGCCCACACCGATGCCCCCACCGCCGTGAGCGTCATGCTGGCCGGCGTGCTCTTGAAGATGGGGGGCTATGGGCTCATCCGCATCAATGCGTCTATGTTTCCCCAGGTTACCCAGGACGCCAGCCTTCTCCTGGCGGTGCTGGGAATAGTGAACATCCTGTATGGGGCGATGGTGGTCTTCCGCCAACAGGACATGAAACGCCTCATCGCCTACAGTAGCATCAGCCACATGGGGCTGGTGGCGTTGGGCCTGTCCTCTCTGCGCGGCGTTGGAGAGCAGGTTTCTCCGGTGGGCCTAACGGGAGCGGCGCTGCAGATGTTCACCCACGGGACCATCACGGGCTTGCTGTTCGTCATGGTGGGGTTGGTATATGAGCGGACGCACACCCGTTATATCCCCGACCTGGGGGGCCTGGCCAGCAAGATGCCCTTCATCGCCACCGTTTTCGTGGCCGGGGCTTTGGCCAGTCTGGGCCTTCCCAGCACCAGCGGGTTTGTGGCAGAACTCACCACCCTTATCGGCACCTTCCCCGTTTGGGGCGTTTTGACGGCCCTGGGTGCCATAGGCATTGTGCTGACGGCGGGGTATCTGTTATGGCTCCTGCAGAGGAGCCTCTTTGGCCCGCTGCCGGAGCGGTGGCACCACCACCCCCTTACGGACGCCACGGCGGTGGAGAAGGTGGCCCCCGCCCTGCTGACCGTCGCCATCTTCGCGGTGGGGCTGTTCCCGGCGGTTCTCACCGACACCCTGCGGGTCGGCGTGGAGGCCATCGTGCAGGCACGGTTTACATAATAGGGGGCACGGAGAGATGACGCTCCACGACCTGTTCCTCCTCTGGCCAGCGACGGCCCTGGTGGGCACCGGCCTCTTGCTGATAGGGCTGGACTTGCTCTTGCGGGAAAAGAGGGCCCTGCCGGCAGTGGTGCTGGCGGGGCTGGCCATATCCCTGGCAGGGGCCATCACCCTATGGGGCGTCGTGGAGAGGGAGGGGCCTCAGGTGGGCATCTTCGGCACCCTCAGGATGGACGCCTTCAGCCTTTTCTTCGCCTATCTCTTTATCACCGCCACCGCCCTGGTGGTGCTGGCGTCGGAGCCGGTGGTGCGTCGGCTGCAACGCTGGCAGGGGGAATACTACGCGCTGGTGCTCTTCGCTTCTAGCGGGATGATGCTCCTGGCGTCGGCCACCGAACTCATCACCCTTTACATTGCTCTAGAACTCACTGCCCTACCCCTGGCCGCCCTGTCCGCCTTCGGCACCGACCGCCGTTCCCGGGAGGCGGGGGTAAAGTTCCTTATCCTCAGCGCCTTCTCATCGGCGGTTCTGCTGTATGGCATGGTGCTGGTGTATGCTTTCACGGGGACTACTCACCTGGACGCCATCGGACGAACGGTTTTCCAGACTCCGTTAGACTGGAGCATCCCACTGGGGTCGTGGGCGTTGCTGGGAGGGGTGGTGCTGATAGCAGCGGGGTTCGGTTTCAAAATCTCCTCGGTGCCTTTTCAGATGTGGGTGTCGGATGTGTATGAAGGGGCGCCCACTCCTATCACTGCCTATCTGTCGGTGGCGTCTAAGGCAGCGGGATTCGCTGCGCTCTTACGGGTATTCAGCACCGCCTTTGGTCTGGGGGCGCTTCAGGAGCAGTGGTCCTTGCTCTTCGCCGGGCTTTCGGCTGCCTCTATGACGGTGGGGAACCTGGTGGCGATGGCGCAGAACAACATCAAGCGCCTGCTGGCCTACTCCACCATTGCCCATGCGGGCTACATCCTGGTGGGAGTGGCTGCGGTGTCGGCCCGTGCTCCAGACCAGGCCACTATCGGCCCGGCCGGGGTGCTCTTTTACCTGGCAGGATATACCCTGACCAACCTGGCGGCTTTCTTCGGGGTGATTGCTATTACCGCCCAGATAGGAGGGGAGAACATTGAGGACTTTGCAGGGCTGGGGAGGCGTTCCCCCCTGCTGGCCTTGGCCATCACCCTCAGCCTAGTCTCTCTGCTGGGCATCCCCCCAACCATTGGTTTCTGGGCTAAACTCTACATCTTTGGCTCGGCGGTGAGAACGGGTCTCGCATGGCTGGCGGTGGTGGGCGTTATCAACAGCGTGCTGTCGGCCTACTACTACCTGCGCATTGTGCGGGCCATGTTCTTCCTCCCCCCGAAAGAGGACGCGCCCCTCAGGGCTAGCCCCTCGGTGGGGACTGCCCTGGCTTTCAGTGCGGGGGGTGTGGTCTTCTTCGGGGTTTTGCCCTTCTTCCTCCTGCGCCTGGCCGAGATCGCTGCACGGATAGCGGGCTCGGCCTAAACCCGGCGGGCGTGTGCTATGCTGAAGCCGGAAGGAGAAAGGGTGTCGGAGCGCCGACTGGTCGGCATCATCTATAACGGGCGCCTGGAGGAGGCCCGTGCCCTGGCCCAGCGCATCGCGCAGGCTGTGGGGGGCGAGCACTGGATTGCCTCTACCGAGTCGCTGGAGAGCCGGGCAGGGGCCATGGCCCGCTCGCGCCTTGCTATCACCGTGGGAGGCGATGGCACCACTTTGCGCACCGCCCGTCTGGCTGCACCCTGTCAGGTGCCCATTGTGGGTATCAATATGGGGCGGGTGGGCTTCATGACGGAACTGGCGCCCGAGGAGGCTATGGAGCGGCTTCCGGCCTACCTGGAGGGCAGGGGGTGGATAGAGGAGCGCACTATGTTGGAGGCCCGGGTTGCCCCCGAGGGCCATGAACCCAGCGAGGAGGGCTTGCCCACCTTCCACGGCCTCAACGACGCGGTGGTGGCCCGAGGCACTGTCTCCCGCCTCATTCGGCTGGCGGTGCGAATAGACGGAGAACCCCTGGCCACCTACGCCGCCGACGGCGTCATCGTCGCGACTTCCACCGGGAGCACCGGCTATACCTTGGCGGTGGGCGGCCCTATCCTAGACCCTCGCCTGGATTGCCTCCTTTTGAAGCCGGTAGCAGCCCATCTCGGGCTGAATACCGCCCTGGTGTTCCCAGGCGATGCCAAAATTGACATAACGGTGGAGGCTGAGCACCCGGTGGTGTTGAGCGTGGACGGCTTCCAGGACCTGATGCTGGGGGACGGGGATAGGGTGCAGGTCGCCCGAAGCCCCTACCGTGCCCGCTTCCTTCGTGCACGCCCCTCCAGCCACTTCTACCGCACGCTCTTCCAGCGCCTGGGTATCCCCCCTCGGCCTGGGCTTCTTTCCCCATCCCATCCCGAGTGAGGAGAAGCATGGCCATTGAGCGTCCCCTAGAGAGCAAGCGCATCTACAGCGGGCGGGTGGTTTCCCTGCGGGTGGACACCGTGTGCCTAGAGCCCAAGGGCACCCAGGCCCTGCGGGAGGTGGTGGAGCATGCCCCGGGCGTTACCATCGTCCCCATTGACTCCCAAGGGATGCTGGTGCTGGTGCGTCAGTTCCGCACCCCCGCCCGGCAGGTCCTCCTGGAGTGCCCTGCCGGCACTATGGAAGAGGGGGAAACCCCCGAGCAGGCGGTGCACCGTGAACTGCTGGAGGAGACGGGCTACCGTGCCCGGCGGCTCATTCGGCTGGCCGGTTTCTGGATGTCGCCTGGCTTTTGCACCGAGTATATGCACGCCTACCTGGCCCTGGGCCTGGAGCCGGGCCCTGCCCAGCAGGAAGCCGATGAGGATATCCAACTGGAGCAGGTGCCCGCACGAAACATCCCTGACCTTGTGCGCACCCAGCAAGTGCAGGATGCCAAGAGCATCGCCGCCCTGCTAATGGCCTATACCTTGTATCGCCAGGAGTGGGAGCGCTAGGTCGCGTTGCTCCTCTCTGTATCCTTTGCTATGCTAGCAGGAGAGCCGGGGGAGGCAACACATGCAGGAGTTTGACGTTCTTGTCATCGGTGCCGGACTGGCAGGGATGCGTGCTGCTCTTTCTGCCCACAGGAAGGGTGCTCGGGTCGCCCTCATGAGCAAGGTCCACCCCGTCCGCAGCCACTCCAACGCCGCCCAGGGGGGTATCAACGCTGCCCTGACGGACCGGGGCGACCGCTGGGAAGACCACGCCTACGATACGGTCAAGGGGAGCGACTGGCTGGGCGACCAGGACGCCATTGAGGCGATGTGCAAGGAGGCCGGCCAGGAACTGATCACTCTGGAGCATATGGGGGTTATCTTCAACCGGGACGAGGAAGGGCGGTTGGGCACCCGTGCCTTCGGAGGACAGCGCCGTGCCCGCACTTTCTTTGTTGCCGACATCACCGGCCAGGCCATCCTCCATGTGATGTTCGAGCAGATTATGAAGGCGGGCATCACCCGCTATGAGGAGTGGTTCTGCACCGACTTGGCAGTGGTGGATGGGCGGTGCGTCGGCTGTGTGGCGATGGATATCCGCACAGGACGCCTCACCTTCATCCCGGCCCGCACGGTCGTCCTGGCCACGGGGGGCTTGGGCCGGGTCTTTGAACCCTCCACCAACGCCCTCATCTGCACGGGCGACGGCATGGCCCTGGCCTACCGGGCCGGCGTGCCCCTCATGGACATGGAGATGGTTCAATACCACCCCACCACCCTCAAGGGAAGTGGGGTGCTCATCACCGAGGGGGCCAGGGGAGAGGGGGCCTATCTCCTCAACAAGAACGGCGAGCGCTTCATGGCCAAATACGCCCCCAACATGATGGAACTGGCGTCCCGGGATGTGGTCTCCCGTGCCGAGATGACGGAAATCCTGGAGGGGCGGGGGGTAGATGGCTGCGTCCTCCTGGATTGCCGGCACCTGGGGGAGAAGAAGATCAAGGAGCGTCTCTCCCAGATTTACGAGATAGGCCTGGACTTTGCTGGCGTGGATATCACCAAGGAGCCTATCCCCATCCGCCCCGGGATGCATTACCAGATGGGCGGTATCAAGACCGATATCTGGGGGCGGTGCTGGGACCCCCAGGGGCGCTGGCAGGGCGTGGAGGGCCTCTTCGCCGCCGGGGAGTGTGCCTGCGTTTCTGTCCACGGCGGGAACCGCCTGGGCGCCAACTCCCTCTTGGACACGGTGGTGTTTGGTCGGAGGGCCGGGGAGACCGCCAGCGAGTGGGCGCAGGCTCACCCCCTCCCCGCTTTCAACGAGGCCCACTGGCTCCGCCGGAACGAGGAGCGCATCCGTAATCTGCTGGCCCGGGAGGACAACGGCGATTCTGTTGCCCGTATCCGTTGGGAGATGGGGACTACGATGGACCAGTTCATGGGCGTCTTCCGAGAGCAGGAGGGCATGGAGCAGGCCCTGCACACCCTCCGACGCTTGAAGGAGCGCTATCAGCGGGTCAGCATCCGGGACAAGGGGCGCACCTTCAACACCGCCCTTGTTTTCGCCCTGGAACTGGACTATATGCTGGAGTGTGCCGAGGCCATAGTGCGGAGTGGGCTGGAGCGCAGGGAGAGCCGGGGCGCCCACTACCGTCGTGATTACCCTCATCGGGATGACGCCAACTGGCTGAAGCACATCCTGCTCTATCGGCAGGGGGACCAGGAACCCCCTAAAGTAACCTACCTGCCTGTCGTGATTACCCAGTGGCCCCCTGAGAAGCGGGTCTATTAGCATGCTAGGATGGAAGAAGAGCCAGCGGTGGCGCTGATGCGCAGGGGAGGGCCTCCGCCACCGACAGCGGTGTAAGGAGGCGACCCATGGGCGACAGGGCATCGGACCAGGTGCTCACCTACGATGTGGTGGTGGTGGGGGCAGGGTTGGCCGGCATGCGGGCGGCGGTGGAAGCCGTCCGTCAGGGGGTCAAAGTGGCGGTGGTTTCCAAGGTGCACCCCTTGCGAAGCCACTCCACGGCCGCCCAGGGGGGCATCAACGCCGCCCTGGGGGAGAACGACTCCTGGGAAAAACACGCCTTTGACACTGTGAAGGGGAGCGACTACCTGGGCGACCAGGACGCCATTGAGGTGCTCTGCCGGGAAGCCCCCCAGGATATCCTGGAACTGGAACACATGGGCGTCATCTTCAACCGGAGGCCCGACGGGCGCCTCGCCCAACGCCCCTTCGGCGGTGCCGGTTTCCCCCGCACCTGTTATGTGGCCGACATCACCGGCCAGGCCATCGTCCATGTGATGTGGGAACAACTCCTCAAGGCCGGTGTTCCGGTCTACGATGAGTGGTTCGCCACTTCCCTGGTGGTGGATGATGGCGTCTGCGTGGGACTGGTGGCCCTGGACCTGCGGGGAGGACGCCTGCATACCTTCCAGGCTACGCGGGGCGTGGTGCTCGCCACCGGTGGGCTGGGGAGGATCTATCAGCCCACCACCAACGGGATCATCTGCACGGGCGACGGCATGGCCCTGGCCTACCGGGCCGGCGCTGCCCTGCAGGATATGGAGTTTACTCAGTTCCACCCCACCACCCTCAAGGGAAGTGGGGTGCTCATCACCGAGGGGGCCAGAGGGGAAGGGGGCTACCTCCTGAATAAGAACGGCGAGCGCTTCATGGCCAAATACGCCCCCAAGATGATGGAACTGGCCTCCCGGGATGTGGTCTCCCGTGCGGAGATGACGGAAATCCTGGAGGGGCGAGGCGTAGATGGGTGCGTCCTCCTGGACCTGCGCCACCTGGGGCGCAAGATCATCTTTGAGCGCCTCTACCAGATTTACGAACTGGCCAGAGACCTGGCTGGCGTGGATGCCTTGCAGGAGCCTATCCCCATCCGCCCCGGGATGCACTACCAGATGGGCGGAGTGAAGACGGATGTGAACGGCGCCACGACCTTGCCGGGTCTCTTCGCTGCGGGGGAGTGCGCCTGCGTCTCTGTGCACGGGGCCAACCGCTTGGGCGGGAACTCCCTGCTGGAGACGGTGGTCTTTGGGCGACGGGCGGGGAAGGCCGCCGCCCTCAGGGAGGCGCACACACGGCCCCTTTCCAGCGCCCCTGCCCAGGACGAGGAGAAGCGCATTCGCTCCCTCTTCGCCCGTGAGACCAACGGCGACCGCTGCGCTACCCTGCGCCGGGAGATGGGCACCACCATGAATGACCTGGTGGGCATCTTCCGGGATGCCGAGGGATTGAAGGAGGCGCTGGCCCGTATCCGTGCCCTGAAGGAGCGCTACCAGCGCCTCCCCGTGCACCACCAGGGATGGGTCTTCAACACCGACCTGGTGCAGGTGTTGGAACTGGGCGGTATGCTAGACCTGGCCGAGGTGATGATCGTGGGGAGCCTGGCCCGCCAGGAGAGCCGTGGGGCGCACAGCCGCCGGGACTTCCCCCAGCGAGATGATGTCCATTGGCTGAAGCATACCCTCGCCTTTTATACCCCGGAAGGCCCCCGCCTGGACTACGCCCCCGTTACCATTACCCGCTGGCAACCCCAGGAGAGGAGTTACTAATGCGCCTCACTGTAAAAGTCCGCCGGTATAATCCTGAGGCTCCCAAGCCCCAACCCTATTGGCAGGAGTATGCGGTAGAGGTGGAGCCGGCTGCGACCGTGCTGGACGCTCTCATCCGCATCCGTGAGGAGATTGACGAGTCCCTCGCCCTGCGGTGCTCCTGCCGAAGCGCCATTTGTGGCTCCTGTGCTATGCGCATCAACGGCCACGCGGGCCTGGCCTGCAAGACCAAGGCGAGCGTCGTGGCCGGCTCCACGGGCGTGATTACGGTAGAGCCGATGGGCAACCTGCCGGTCATCAAGGACCTGGTGGTGGACCTGGCCCCCCACTGGGGAAAGGTGCAGGCAGTGGAGCCGTGGCTCCAACCTACTGGCCCCGAGCCTCAGGGGGAATATCTGGCCTCCAACGAAGCCATGCTCCACCTGGCCGGGGTGATGAACTGTATTATGTGCGGGGCGTGCGTCTCCGACTGCACGGTGCTGGAGGTGGACCCCAACTTCCTGGGGCCGGCGGCTCTGGCCAAGGCATATCGTTTCGTCGCCGACCCCAGGGACGGGGTCGCCCGGGAGCGCCTGTCCAAATACAGCGCCTACGGCGGTATCTGGGACTGCACCCGTTGCTTTGAATGCGTCCAGGTGTGTCCGAAAGGGGTGGCCCCTATGGAACGCATTATGGCCTTGCGGGAACGGGCCATCGCCATGGGCTACAAGGATACCTACGGCGCACGCCACACCCTCGCCTTTGAGGAACTGGTGGAGCACAGCGGGCGGCTGGACGAACTGCGCCTCCCCTTGAAGACCTTTGGCTACACCAACCTGCCCAAACTGATAAGCCTCTTGCCCATCGCCGTGCGCACCCTTCCCAAGCAAAAGGTTCCTTCGCCCTTCCACAAGCCTATTCCCGAGGTGCGCAAGTTCCAGGCGACCTTCCGTAAAGCACGCCAGGTGTCGGAAAACGAGCGCCAGCCCACTGCCACGCAAGCCAAGCAAGGATAAGGAGGCTATCGTGAAGTTCGCCTTCTACCCAGGCTGTGTCTCCCGGGGAGGGTGTCCTGAACTTTACCCCTCGGCGCTGGCGGTCGCCCAGAAACTGGGGATAGAGTTGGAGGAACTCACCGGGGCATCGTGCACGGGGGCGGGGGTGCTTCAGGAGAGCAACCTTTTCCTGGGGGACTGCCTCAACGCCCGCACCTTCGCCATGGCCGAACGGCTTGGCCTGCCCATTATGACCATCTGCTCCACCTGCCAGGGAGTGATGGCTCAGGCACGCCATCGCCTCCGGGACGACGCCTACCGACAGAAGGTCAACAGCGTCCTGGCAGAGGAGGGCCTTACCTACAACGGCACCGTGGAGGCGAAGCACCTCCTCTGGGTTCTGGTGGAGGATATCGGCCTGGAGAAGATAAAAGGGATGGTGGTGAGGCCCCTGCGGGGCCTGCGGGTCGCCCCCTTCTATGG
>BEHZ01000021.1 GCA_002923335.1 bacterium HR23
ATAAAAGGCCGCCCAGTGGGCACCGCTGTATTCCACAAAGGGCCCCCCCACCACCTCCGATTCGGCGTGGTAGATATCAAAGGGGGTGCGCCCCACCTCCGCCAGTCCCGCCAGCAGGAAAATAAACAGCCCCAAAGGTTGCACCAGGGCATAGATGGGCCTCTGCTTCTCCACGACCTCCACCAGGTTCAGGGAGCCGGCCAGCATGGCGATGGTAAGGGCCACCACCACAAGGGGGATCTCGTAACTTATCAGTTGCGCGGCAGAGCGCAGACTCCCCAAGACGCCATACTTATTGGCCGAACCCCACCCGGCCACAAGCAGGCCTGTAATCCCCAATACGGAGAAGGCGATAACATACAGGAGGCCCAAATCCATGTTCCGGATCACCAGATCCCGGCTGAAGGGGACGGCAACCCACACCATAAATGCGGGCACAAAGGCGATGAGAGGGGCCGTCCAGTAAACAACCTTATCTGCCCAGGCGGGGAGGATATCCTCTTTCAGAAGCAACTTCACAGCGTCGGCAACGGGTTGAAGGAGGCCGAAAGGCCCCACCCGTGTCGGCCCCAGCCGTTGCTGGAGACGCCCCAAGTATTTGCGCTCCAGCCACACCAAAGCAAAGGTTACCAGGGAAAGGAAGGTGGCCAGGGCAAACAGCCCCCCGATATAGGCCAGGGCCTGCCACCCCAGGCCCACCAGGGCCAGGATGACAACCCCTCCGGCCCCCACCAGGCCGGCTAGCCCCAGCCCTATCCCCCATCCCCATTCGGCCCCCAGCGCCTGCACCAGGGTCAGGGCCAGCCAAGCGAACACCCCCACGGCCAGCACCACCCCGGCCACAAAGGCCAGCACCGCTACCTCAGGCATATGTCTTCGCTCCTACCGGTCTACATCTCCCAGCACGATGTCCAGGGAACCCAGAATGACAACGCAATCGGCCACATAGCAGTCCCGCATAAGCACCGGAAGGGCCTGCAGGTTGGCGAAAGAGGGGGCACGGATTTTGACCCGATAGGGTTTCTCGGAGCCATCGCTGACCAGATAGACCCCAAACTCCCCCCGAGGGTTTTCGGTGCGGATGTAGACCTCCCCCTTGGGGGGACGGGGGAGACGACGAGCACCGGGGGCCATTATGGGGCCGTCGTCAGGCATCTGCTGGAGGGCCTGGCGGATGATGCGCAAGGACTGGCGCATCTCCTCTACACGCACCATATAGCGGTCCCAACAGTCCCCCTGAGTGCCCACCGGGATGTCAAAGTCAAAGCGGTCATACAGAGAATAGGGCTCCACCACACGGATGTCGTAGGGGACGCCGCACGCCCGCAGGCAGGGGCCGGTCATCCCCCAGGCGATGGCCTCCTGGGCACTGATTACCCCAATCCCCCGTGTGCGGGCCAGGAAGATTTCGTTCCGGCTCAGTAGCGTGTCGCACTCGTTGATGCCCTGCTCCAGGGCGGGGAGGATACGCTGGACGCGCTCCTTGAAGTCGTCCGGCGGGGGCTGGCGCAGACCGCCCACTCGGAAGTAGTCGTGCATCATCCGAGCGCCCGAGACCGCCTCAAAGACCTGCTGGATACGCTCTCGCTCCCGAAAGGCATACATGGAGGGGGTCATAGCGCCGGCGTCCAGGCCGAAGGCTGCGTAAAACATCAGGTGGCTGGCGATGCGGTTGAGTTCACACAGGATAATGCGCACGTATTGGGCACGCTCGGGCACATCCAGCCCCATCAGTTTCTCCACTGCCATGCAGAAGGCCATCTCGTTGTTGAAGTTGGCGAGGTAGTCCAGGCGGTCAAAGAGAGTGGGGATTTGCAGATAGGTCTCCCCCTCGCACAGTTTCTCCGAGCCACGGTGCAGGTAGCCGATGTGGGGTTCCACCCGCACGATGCGTTCCCCATCGACCCACACCACCATCCGGAAGACGCCGTGGGTGCTGGGGTGCTGTGGCCCCATGTTGATGAGGAGTTCCCGGACCTCCAGAGGGCGGGCCTCAGCCATGACCTTCACCACTCCTTGTAGTCGTGGAAGGGGTAACTCTTACGCCCCGGGTAGCCGGGGAATCCCTCCCACAGCAGGAGGGGGGCAAGGTTGGGATGCCCGGTAAACACCACCCCATACAGGTCATGCCCTTCTCGCTCAAACCAGTCCGCCCCCTTCCACACACCGGTTACCGAGGGCACCTCCGGATTGTCGGCGGGGAGGTTCACCTTTACCACCATCTTATGGCGCTTCTCCATAGACCACAGGTGGTAGACCACCTGCAGGGTATCGCCGTAGTCCACTACCGAGAGGCACCGCAAGAAGTCGAAGCGGGTGCGTGGGTCATCCCGCAGGGTTCGGCACACCTCCACCAGTTGCTCCGGGGAGACGGTGAGCACCACCTCGTCCAGGGCAATGGAGAGGGACGCCTGTAGGAGGGGCAGGACCTCAGGCAGGAGGGCCTTGAGGGCCTGGCCCCTGGCATCCAACCGCTCTGGGGCGGTCGCACCGTGCCCCCCGGCGGGCGGGTGGGCCGGATTACCCGGCTGAGGCTTCGGGGCGTCGGACACGGTTGCGCGCGTCCTGCTGAATCTTCTCTTGCAAGCGCAGAACCCCGTCCAGCAGGGCCTCGGGACGGGGCGGACACCCGGGGACATACACATCCACCGGGATGAGGTGGTCTACCCCCATCACCACGGCGTAAGAGCGATAATACGGCCCCCCGTTGGTAGCGCAGGACCCCATAGCGATGACCCACTTGGGTTCCGGCATCTGCTCGTAGAGGCGGCGAATAGGCTCGGCCATCTTCTTTACCACCGTGCCGGCCACGATCATCACATCGGCCTGGCGAGGCGAGGGCCAAGTTACGACCCCAAAGCGGTCAAAGTCGTGGTTCGCCATGTAGGTAGAGATCATCTCAATGGCGCAGCAGGCCAGGCCAAAGGTCAGAGGCCACAGGGAATTCTTGCGGGCCAGGGCGAAGAGTTCCTCGGAACGGGCCAGCACCACCCCCGGCGCCCCCCGCAAAAGGGGGGGCGGCGGGTGGATGTTGCCCCGTGCAACGGTTACCGGCTCTCCTCGCCCTATGCCAGAGCCGGGCGTCCAGGGCCGGGCCTGGAAGGGATGGCGGGGAGAGGCCTCCCCTTTTTTGGGGCGTAGGACTATTGCCATTGCAATGCCCCCTTGCGCCAACCGTAGAGCACCCCAAACAGCAGGATGGCGATGAAGACCACCATCTCGTAGAAGACCGCGGGTGCGCTCTGGAGGAACACCACCGCCCAAGGGAAGAGGAAGACCGCCTCTACATCAAAGACCAAGAAGAGGATGGCGAAGACATAGTAGCGGATGTGGATCTGCGACCAGGAGAAGGGAGCGGGGGGAATCCCACATTCATAGGGGTCGGCCTTGACGGGCGAGGAACGCCGAGGGGCCAGGAGGGCATTCAGAGCGAAGAGGACAGCGATGGCAATGGCCCCAACGATTGCCGCCAGGACCACCACCGTATAGTTGACGGCGTAAGCCTGGGGCATGCTCCACTCCTGCCCTCCCCGTCGGGGGACTAGCCTCCATAGCCCACCATACCAGACCCAGACGGTTCCTGTCAATCCGCCAGGTTTACTCTATCAGTGCCCCCGGTGTGGCAAGGAAGCCCAGAGGGAGGCGTTGCACCTCCAGGCGAGTGTGCTATTATAGTTTGCTAGTGATTAGGCCCACAATCTGCCGGTCGTAACCGAACAGGAGGCGTGCATGGCTTTGTTCTGGCTTGTGCCTATCGCCGGCGTGGGAGCGGTCCTCTTCGCCCTGTGGCTGGCACGAGACGTCTTGCGCCGGGACCCCGGCCCTCCGGAGATGCGGGACATTGCCGACCGTATCCTGGAGGGGGCTATGGCCTTCCTGCGCCGCCAGTATGGCACTATCGCCTACCTTTCGGTGGGCGTTGCCCTGCTCATGGGCATCCTCTTGGCCTTCCTGGGTCGTTCCGACATCACCGGCGATGGGCGGGTGGACCTGGCCGATACCCTGGGCCTGGGGTGGCGCACCGCTTTGGCCTTCTTGTTGGGGGCCTTCTGCTCCGGCCTGGCAGGCTATATCGGCATGTATATCTCGGTGAAGAGCAATGTGCGGGCGGCAGCGGCCGCCGCACGGGGAGGCTTGCGGGAGGCGGTCTCTGTTGCCCTGCGGGGCGGAGCGGTCTCCGGCTTCCTTATCGTCGCTCTCAGCCTCCTGGGCATCCTGGTCATCTATTACGCCTACGGTGGACCCAATCGACTGGTCTTCGACCCGGTCTACCAGGCCAATGTGCCCATTGCCCCCTTCCTCATCGTGGGCTTCGGGTTCGGGGCCAGTTTTGTGGCCCTCTTCGCCCAGTTGGGCGGGGGCATTTACACCAAGGCCGCTGATATGGGCGCCGACCTGGTGGGGAAGGTGGAGGCGGGCATCCCCGAGGACGACCCCCGCAACGCTGCGGTGATCGCCGACCTGGTGGGAGACAATGTGGGGGACTGTGCCGGGCGTGGTGCCGACCTCTTTGAGTCCACGGCGGCCGAGAACATCGGAGCCATGATCCTGGGTGTGGCTGCTTACGCCGCCGCGACCCGCTCCAACATCCCCCGCCCCGAGGTGTGGGTGCTCTTCCCCCTGGTCATGCGGGCCTTCGGCCTCATCGCTACCGCCATCGGCGTCATGGCGGTGCAGGGCAAAGAGGGGGAGAACCCTATGCGCGCCTTGAACCGGGGCTACTTCCTCTCCATAGCCCTGTCGGTGGTGTTCCTGGCCATCGCCACCTGGGGGATGATGGGCCAGGCCACCGCTAACCCTGTGTGGCTCTTCCTGGCGGGGCTGGTAGGCATCGCCACCAGTGTCGCCTTCGTCTTCATCACCCAGTATTACACCGAGGTCTACTATCGCCCGGTGAAGTCCATCGCCGAGGCCTCCCGCACCGGCCCTGCCACCAACATTGTGGCGGGCACCTCAGTGGGCTTTGAGACCACCTTTTCCACGGCGGTTACCATCGGCGTCGCCATTCTCCTGGCCTACTGGCTGGGCAATCACCTGCGCCTTCCCAACGGCGAGCCTATCCCCCACGGGGGCCTCTTCGGCACCGCCGTCGCCACTATGGGGATGCTCATGACGGCCGCCTATGTGCTGGCCATGGACACCTTCGGCCCCATCACCGATAACGCCAACGGTATTGTGGAGATGGCCGGTGCTGGCGACCGGGTGCGCAGTGTTACCGACCGCCTGGACGCCGTGGGCAACACCACCAAGGCCCTGACCAAGGGTTACGCCATGGGTTCCGCAGGCTTGGCAGCCTTCCTGCTCTTTAGCGCCTACCTGGATGAGGTGGCCAAGGTGCGGGGGACACCCCTGGAGGCAGTGAACCTGGCCAAGCCCGAGGTGTTCGTGGGCGGGCTTATTGGCGTGATGCTGGTCTTCCTCTTCAGCGCCCTGGCCATCCGGGCGGTGCAACGGGCGGCCAGCAGTGTGATTGAGGAGGTGCGCCGACAGTTCCGCACCAACCCCGGTATTATGACTGGCCAGGCCCGCCCCGACTACGCCCGTGCGGTTGACATCACGACACGGGCCGGCCTGCGAGGCATGGTGGCCCCGGGATTGCTGGCGGTGGGGGTGCCCATCATCGTGGGAGTCATCTTGCGGGCGGAGGCAGTGGCATCCCTGCTGATGGTGGGCACCATCGGGGGCATCCTGCTGGCTACCTTTATGAACAACGCCGGGGGCGCTTGGGACAACGCCAAGAAACTTATCGAGTCCGGCGCCCTCTCTAACCCCGGCGGAGAGAAGGTGGGGAAGGGCACTCCGACCCACGCCGCCGCCGTCGTGGGCGATACGGTGGGAGACCCCTTCAAGGACACCGCCGGCCCATCCCTCCACGTGCTGGTGAAACTGCTGAGCACCATCACCCTGGTAATGGCCCCCATCTTCATCTAAATCCCCCCACCAACGGGGGGCACAGGGCCGGCCTGTGCCCCCCGTTCCCTCTCCAAGCCATGGCTTAGGACAGGGCGACGGCTTCGTCCCGCAGGTCGGTGATGAACATATGGCCGGGGTAGTGGGTGACCATGAACTCTACCCCCGACTCCAGGGCCACTACCTGCGGGGTGATCCCGCACGCCCAGAAAACAGGCACCTCCCCCGGACGCACCTCTACCGGGGAGCCGAAATCGGGCCGGCCCAGGTCGGGGATACCGATAGCCCCAGGGTCTCCAATGTGCACAGGAGCGCCGTGGGCCTTGCTGAAGCGGGCGGTTACCTGCACCGCACGGATGGCGTCCGCAGGGGACATGGGGCGCATGGTTACCACCATGCGCCCCCGGAACTTTCCGGCCGGGGCGCACAGGATTCCGCTGACGTAGGCGGTGAAGGTGGGGTGCTCCCCCTCCAGCCCACGCACCGGTATCCCCGCCTGCTGGAGGGCATACTCAAAGGTGAAACTGCACCCCAGCAGAAAGCCCACCAGGTCATCCCGCCACCAGCGCAGGATGTCGTAAGGCTCGTCCACCACCTCCCCGTGCCGGAAGACCCGGTAGCGGGGCACATCGGTGCGCAGGTCGGCCCCCGGGGCGGTGAGGACGGGCTCGGGATTACCCGGTTCGGTAACCTCCAACAAGGGACAGGGCTTGGGGTTGCGTAGGCAGAAGAGGAGGAAGTCGAAGGCGTCGGCCTTGGGGAGGAGCACCAGGTTGGCCTGGGTATAACCCGGCACCAGCCCGGAGGTGCCCCATCGCCACTCCTTTCGACGGATCGCCTCCCGCACCCGGCGGGGGTCCCCCTCTCGGTAGAGGGGATGGCGGCGTGTAGGTAAGGTCTCCACCACAGCGCACCCCCATGTCCTAACAGTCTACCGGCCACGCACTCGCCCGAAGTAGCCAGCCAGGACAAGGCTTCCCACGGCAAAGCCTATGCCCACCATCAGCGTCCAGCGGGTAAAGCCTAGGGACACCTGCCCCACCCCGAAGGAGAGGGCATATCCCACGCCCAGGTTCACCAGACCCCAGAAGGCGTTGGCCAGAGGAGAGGACTCCCCCACTCCAGGAGGGCGAGCAAAGAGGGTGGGAAATCTCTGGCCCGTTACCCCCTTGACCAGATGGGGTAGAGCATTGGCCAGGAAAACACCCCCCACCAGGTGGGCCAGGTCGCTCTGCCAGGCCATCTCATCCGCCCCTGGCACGGGCCAGGGCGGTCTCCAGGGCACGGCGGGCCAACACCTGACACAGCCACGCCCGATACTCCGCCGAGCCGTGCACATCCGCCACGCACTCCACTCCCTGCGTCACCAGCCGAGATGCCCGCTGGAAGACCCGCTCCTCGGGCCGTGCGCCCTGCAAAGCCTCCTCCGCCGCCGTGGCTCGGAAGGGATGGTCGGCAGCGCCGGTAACCCCCAGCCGTGCAGAGCGGATAGTCCCCCTGGCGTTCAGGGAGATGAAGGCACACACCCCCACGACCGCAAACCGGGAGGCCTTGTTAGCAAACTTCTGATAAGAGGCACCGCTCCCCTGTGGGGGCAGAGGCACTTGCACCTCCGTCACCACCTCCCCAGGCTTCAGGGCGGCGGTAAAAGGCCCCGGGAAGAACTGGCTGGCGGGCACGGTGCGGGTGCCCTCGGGCCCCACCACTTTGAAGCGGGCGTCCAGGGCCAAAAGAGTAGCGGGGTAATCGGCGGCCGGGTCGGCGTGGGCAACGCTCCCACCTATGGTGCCCCGATTGCGCACCTGCATATCGCCGATGAGAGACGCCGTCTCCGCCAGCACGGGCAGGCGCCGCTTCAGCAGGTCCGACGCCTCTACCTCGGCGTGAGTGGTAAGCGCCCCGATGCGGACTGCCCCCCGTGCCTCTCGGATGTAGGAGAGCCCTTGGATGCCCCCCAAGTCTATCAGGTGCTGAGGTTGGGCGAGGCGCATCTTCATGACGGGGATGAGGCTCTGCCCCCCGGCTAGAACCTTGGCCTCCTCCCCCAGGCGCTGGAGCAGGGCTATGGCCTGTCGCAGGGACGAGGGCCGGTGATAAGTGAAGGGTGCGCACACCATACCCTACCTCCTTCGCCGCTGGGCTTGCTGAATGAGTCGCCACACCCGTTCGGGGGTGCAGGCCATCTGCACCTGGGCGGGGTCAACCCCCAGGGGCTTGAGGGCGTCCGCCACCGCATTCACCACCGCCGGGGTTGCCCCGATAGTGCCCAACTCTCCCACCCCTTTAGCCCCCAGGGGGTTCACCGGCGTGGGAGTAACGGAGGCCTCTAGAGTATAGGAGGGGAGCATAGCAGGATTGGGCACGGCGTAGTTCATCAGACTGTTGGTCAGCAGTTGGCCGTTTTGGTCGTAGACCACCTCTTCGTAGAGGTCCTGGGCAATCCCCTGGGCAATGCCCCCGTGGAGTTGTCCCTCTACCAGTAAGGGGTTGATACGGTGGCCACAGTCATCCACGGCGAAGTAGTTCACCACCTGCACATCCCCGGTCTCCCGGTCCACTTCCACCACGGCGATATGGGCGCCGAAGGGGAAGGTAAAGTTGGAGGGCTTGAAGTAGACGGTGGCCAGCAATCCCGGCTCAAAGTCAGCGGGCAGTTCGGGGGGTGGGCTGTAAGCCTTCTCCGCCACCTCCTTCCAGGAGACCTTACGGTCCGGGATGTCTTCTACGAAGAAGCGTCCTCCCTCGTAACTCACCTTGTCGGGGGTTACTTTGAGGAGGTGGGCGGCGAGTTGGACGGCCTTCTCCTTCACCGTCTTTGCCGCCTGGTAGACCGCAGTGCCCCCGACGGGAAGGGTTCGGCTCCCCAAGGTGCCGTATCCCTGGGGGGTGGTGAGGGTGTCTCCGTGCACCACGGTAATATCCTCCATGGGCACGCCCAACTCCTCCGCCACGATTTGGGCGAAAGCGGTCTCCTCGCCCTGGCCGTGGGGCGAGGTGCCGGTGAAGACGGTAACACTGCCGGTGGGTTCCACCCGGACGGTGGCGTTGTCAGGCATATTGGGGGCGAAACCGCATATCTCCACAAAGGTGGAGAGGCCGATGCCCAGGAGTTTGCGGTCGCCCCTCTGGAGACGCTCCTGTTGCTCCCGGCGGAGGGCCGTGTAGTTGGCCAGCCGGAGGACCTTGTCTAGAGCGCCCTCGTAGTCCCCGCTGTCATACACGGTGCCTACAGCGGTCTTATAGGGGAAGGCGTCTTTGGGGATGAAGTTGCGCCGTCGCACCTCGGTGGGATCCCTGCCCAGGCGGTGGGCTACCAGGTCCAGGGCTCGCTCCAGCAAGTAAGTGGCCTCAGGCCGACCCGCCCCACGGTAGGCGTCGGTGGGCGTCTTGTTGGTGTAGACACCGTAAAGTTCCCATGCCAGGTTGGGTATCTTATACGGGCCGTTGAGCATAGTGAGGGTAAGGGTGGGGATGGCGTGGGTGAAGGTCTGACAATAGGCGCCCAGGTCGGCCCAGATACGCACCCGCAGGGCGGTGATACCGCCGTCTTGGTCGTAGGCTACCTCTATCTCCTGCAGTTGGCCACGACCGTGGATGGTCGCCTGGAAGTTCTCCATCCGCTCCTCGGCCCACTTCACGGGGCGTCCCAAGCGTATGGAGAAGAGGGCTGCCAGGGCCTCTTCCGGGTAGGTGTCTATCTTGCTCCCGAAGCCTCCGCCCACATCGGGGGCTATCACCCGAATGCGGTTTTCCGGGAGATGGAGCATGCTGGCCAGGAAGCCGCGGAGCACATGGGGGTTCTGGGTGGTGTTCCAGATGGTCAGGGTGCCGGGGCCGGGCTCATAGTGGGCCACCACTGCACGGCACTCCATAGCCAGGGGGATCAGGCGTTGCTCCACCAGACGGGCTTTGACCGTTCCAGCGGCCCGTTGGAAGGCCCCCTCCACATCCCCAACGCTTTGCTTGATGGAGTAGGCCAGGTTGGTCTTCAGGTGCTCGTGGATAACAGGAGCGCCCCGTCGCATAGCCCTTTCGGGGTCCACATTGGCGGGGAGGGGCTCGTATTCCACTTCAACAAGGTCCAGGGCATCCCGTGCCTGGTATCGGCTCTCGGCCACCAGCGCCACCACCCCTTCCCCCACATGGGTAACCTTGCCCACCGCCAGGGGAGGGCGCAGAGCCAGTTTCATCCCCTCTATTGGCCCCAGCGCCGGGATGGGGTCGCACACCTGCTTCACCTCTTCTCCGGTGAGCGCGGCCACCACACCTGGGTGAGAGAGGGCCTTGCCCAGGTCTATCCTTTTAATGCGGGCGTGGGCGTGGGGACTGCGGAGCACCGCCATATAGAGCATCCCCGGCAGGCGCACATCGTCGGTATAGGTTCCACCCCCGGTGATGAGGCGTGGGTCTTCCTTGCGCTTGATGCGTGCCCCCACCAGTTTGGAGATGACCATATGCCCTCCTTCCTACAGCAGTGAAGCCTGCTGGACTGTTAGCGGGACCGTCGGCCAGCGCGCCGGCGGGGGGCTGGGGTAGGCTGGGTCTCGGCCATCTGGCGGGAGGCCCACTGCACCGCCCGCACGATGTTCTGGTAGCCGGTGCATCGGCAGAGGTTGCCCTCCAGGGCATGGCGGATTTCCGCCTCGGTGGGGTTCGGGTTCCGTTGCAAGAGAGCATAGGAGGCCATGATCATCCCGGGGGTGCAGAAACCGCACTGGAGTCCGTGTTCCTCCCAGAAGCCCTCCTGGACGGGATGGAGTTTCCCATCCTTGGCTAACCCCTCAACGGTGAGGATGATGCCCCCATCCGCCTGAACCGCAAAGACGGTGCACGACTTTACCGCTTTGCCGTTGAGGAGGACGGTGCACGCCCCGCACTGGCTGGTATCGCACCCGATATGGGTGCCCGTCAGCCCCAGCACATCCCGAAGGTAGTGCACCAACAGAAGGCGAGGCTCTACCGCACTGGCGTAACTTCTGCCGTTGACGGTAACCTGAATATTACAGAGCACCGTGCACCTCCCTGGGCATCCGAGGCGTTTACCCTACCAGCGTCCTATGACAGGATGCCCCCCGTCATGGGCTGACCACCAAGTCGGCAGAAAGGATGACGCCTCCTTTGCCCGTAATGCTAGAATGGCAAAGAGGCGCTTGTCAATAGAGGGGGATGGCTCCTTTTACCTTGCACAGGCGTGGGCGTTGTTACTGATGAACGACCTCTCGGCAGGCGTGCAAAAGCGTCTGGGGTAGCCGTGGGGCATGCGTATTCCCCTCCTGGCGTTGTTCCTGGTGCTCCTGGCGGTTGTGGGATGCCGGTTGCCGTGGATACCCCGTCCCCTTCCGCCAACGCCCTCCCCATCCCCCCAAGCCACCCCCAGCCTGCCCGTGCCCAGCCCTACACCCACGCCCTTGCGCCCCCTCCCAACCCCCACACCACCCCCTAGCCCCCCCTCGGCCACCCCTACCCCTTCTCTACCCTATGACCTAGCGATACGGCCTCCGCCTGGTTGGGAAAGCGCCCTTATCGCCAGCCCCTTCCGAGACGCTAAAGCCACCAGCCCTTTCCTGGGTCCCGATGCTCCCTATATCAGTTGGGCGGTGGAGAACTTGGGGCCAGGACCGGCGCCCTCACCTGCGCTGGTAGACCTCTCCCTGGACGGTGTTCTCGTGGAGCGGTGGCGCATTCCCCCCCTGGAGGCAGGGGAGCGCTTCAGCATCCTGAACTGGGGGGAACTGCTCCAGCGTGTCCGTCTCACGCCGGGAACCCATACCCTTACCCTGACTATTGACCCCATTGGCCTCCTACGTGAGCAGAACCCGGCTAACAACACCCTGTCCGTCTCCTTCCTGTGGACAGGCCCCCCATTACCCCTGGTGCCCCCGGAAGAACTGCCCTACTTGCCCGACCTCACACTCTTCACTCCGCCGGGGTGGTCAGCACCGATGGAGGTGGTCCCAAAGGAGGCCGGCAAGACGCAGGTGCGGGTGGCAGTGCGCAACCGTGGGCGCTCCTCTGCCGACAGACGCACCTTTGTGGACCTGCGGGTCAACGGGATGATAGCAACCCGCTGGGCAGTGCCCCCTCTCTTGCCGGGCCAGGAGGCGGTTTTGGAGTGGGATAGCCTCCTGGACACCATGGCCCTTCCTCCCGGTCGGCATACCCTGGTGGTTACTGTGGACGCCACCGGCTTGCAGGATGAAGCGAGGGAAGACAATAACTCCTATACCCTTACTCTGCTCTGGCCCCCTGCTCAGGAGAACGCACCGCGCGGCTTTCGGTTGGTCCCCTACGCCTTCCCAGGGATGGGAGACGCCCTGGTGCTCTCCTCTCTGCCAGGGCAGTTTGCGGTGGGGCCGGTGGAACGGGGCCACGGTGTGTGGGCGCACTGGGGTGTGCGGAATGCCGGAAACGCCGCCCTCCCCCAACCGTTGGCGGTGGAAATGCTCCTGAACGGCTCCACGGTGGCTCGCTGGACACGCCCCGCCCTCGGCCCCGGCGAAGTGGATGTGCTCCTTGACCAGCCTTTGCCCTCCGCTCTGGCCCAGTTACCGACGGGAGTGTATCAGGTAGCGCTCATCGCCGGTTTGGCTACCGAGAGCGGGGCTATGGGGCAAGTGCTCCTGCGGGTGGAACGCCAGGTGGCGTGGGTGGAGCGGAGCCCCGACCCTCCCCCCACCCCTTCGCCCGAGGAAATACGGCGTCTCCTCGGCAGGGTTGGGCGCCTCCTGGAAGCAGATGGCTCTGAGGGGCAAGACGGCATCGCGTTGGCACAGGACATCCTGGCAGTCGCCTCGGCCCTTTACGCCGTCCTTTACGGTCGCCCTTTGGAGGCCGAGGGGGTAGATGTCCTCTTCCTGCCTTACCTGGAGTGGGCACGCTGGGTGCAGAAGGTCTGTGCAGACCAGTCCTCGGCCCTGCCGGTGCCCCAACAGGCCTCTTACTACACCTCATGCCTCCACCTGCAGTCTGCCAACGCCCTGACCACCCGCTGGCGAGGCCGTCTGCGCATCGGGCTGATGGCCCAGCGCTCCCCCATAGAGGTGTTGCGAGACCTGGGGCACGAAATGGGGCACCTCCGGCAGATGCTGGTGAACCCCCGCCTGGATCAGGCCCCCGATACCCTAGACCTGCGGGCGTTGCGGGAGGCGCAGGGCTTCCTCCACGAGGCCCTGTTCGTGCGCCTCCTGGAGGAGCGCACCGGCCTGGATATGAGCCTCTACCCCCGCACCCCCCTGTATGCACAGTGGGCACAAGAGGCGCTCACCAATGTGCACCTTCAACGAGACGGGGATGAATACGCCCGGGGTATAGCCCTCCTATGGACCGCCCTCCTGTCCGACGACAACCTCCGGCAGGCGAGAAACGACCTGCTCCTGCAGGGAAAACTGGGCATAACGAGCCTACGCAGCGCTTTCGTTTATCTCCTTTCTATCTCCCCGGACCAGGCCGAGGGGTATGCCCGTCGCCACCTGGCCCGCTGGGAGGGGGTGCGCACCACGCTAGAGGGCCTTCTGCTTGGTAGGCTGGTGCTGGGCTTGCCGTTAGCCCGTGAAGGGGTCGGGGCGTTTCGGGGTGTAGGCCTGCTGTTGCCATAGGTATACCCACCCCAGAGGCATGCGCCGCACCCTGTCGCAGGGGGTTGAACTTCGCCGTATAATAGCGTCAGGGTGCTCTACGGCACCCACAACAGTAGGGGAGGGAGACATGCCTCGTCTGCGTGGGCGGGACGCCCTACTTCAAATGCTCATTGCCGAAGGTGTGGAATACATCTTTGGGAACCCCGGCACCACCGAACTCCCCCTTATGGACGCCCTCCAGGATTACCCTCAGGTGAAATACATCCTGGGTCTGCAGGAGGCGACGGCCACTTTTATGGCAGATGGCTATGCCCGTGCAGCAGGGAAGCCGGCCTTTGTGAACCTTCATATTGCAGCGGGGCTAGCCAACGGCCTGTCGGCCCTCTACGACGCCTATCGTGGGGGGACACCTCTGGTGCTCACTGCCGGCCAGTCTGATACCCGCCTGCTTATCCAGGAGCCTGTCCTCTCGGGCAACCTGGTGGAGATGTGTCGGCAGTATAGCAAGTGGAGTTACGAAATCCTCCACCCCCAGGACATCCCCGTGGCGGTGCGCCGTGCCTTCAAGGTCGCCCAAACGCCTCCTTCGGGGCCGGTCTTCCTTTCCCTTCCCTGGGATACCCTGGACCGGGAGGCGGATGTGGAGGTCGTCCCCTCTCGCAACGACTACTTCCGCATCCGCCCGGACAAAAGGGCAGTGGAGAGGGCGGCGCACCTGCTGGCCCACGCCCAACGCCCCTTGATGCTGGTGGGCGACCGCATCGCCCAATCAGGGGCGGTGGCGGAGGCAGTGCGGGTGGCGGAACTGCTGGGGGCACGGGTGCAGGCCCTCTCCTTCTCCGAGGTGAACTTTCCCACCAGCCACCCCCAGTATTTAGGGGGCGTGAACCTCAACTCCACCCACGCCCGGGAACTGGCCGACCAGCACGATGTGATCCTGGCGGTAGGAGCGCCTGTCTTCGCCCAGTTCCTCCACACCGAGCCCTTGCTCACCGCCAAGCACCGCCTCATCCATCTGGACAGCAACGTGTGGGACATTGAGAAAGTATATCCCACGGCGGTGGGGATCTGGGCGGATGTGCGGGAGGGGCTGGCCGACCTGGCCGAGGCTATTCAACAGGAGATGAACGGCGCCGAGCAAGAGGGCGCCCACATGCGGGCCCGTGCCCTGGCCCAGGAGAAGCAGAGCAAAAAGGAGGCCTTCCTCAAGCGGGCACAGCAGGTGTGGGACCAGAAGCCCATCTCTGTGGAGCGCCTGGCCCTGGAACTGAAGGCGGTGTGGCCCGGCAACGCCATCCTGGCCGACGAATCGGTTACCACACGGGGGGCGCTCACCGGCGCCCTGGACTTTGATGAGCCGGGCTCCTTCTTCAGCATCCGAGGGGGCGGTTTGGGATGGGGGATGCCTGGTGCCCTGGGCATCAAACTGGCCAAGCCCCACCGCCCCGTGGTGGCCGTGGTGGGGGACGGCGCCGCTATGTATACCGTCCAGGCCCTCTACACAGCGGTGCGCTACAACATCCCGGTAACTTATGTCATCTGCAACAACCGCTCCTACCGCATCCTCAAGCAATACCTCACCGGCTACTATTACCCCCTCCTGGGGCAGAAGAGGCAGAGCCAGTTCATCGGCATGGACCTGGACCTGGACCTGCGCCGACAGGCGGAGGCCTATGGGGCGGCGGGCTTCCGGGTGGAAGACCCCAAAGACCTGCGCCCTGCCCTGGAAAAGGCCCTGGGCCTGGACAAGCCCGCCGTGGTGGACGTGGTGATAGAGGGCGGGAGTTTCTAACCCTCTTACCCTACCCGGCAGGGGAGGGAACCGCCTCACCCAAAAAGTAGGAGCGATAGAGGCGGGCGAAGAGGCCCCCACGGGCAAGGAGGGCCTCCAGTGTCCCCTCCTCCACGATGCGCCCGCTCTCCAGCACCACGATGCGGTGCGCACGGCGCACCGTTGACAGGCGATGGGCAATGACGATGGCGGTTCGCCCCTGGAGCAGGCGCTCCAGGGCCTGCTGAATGCGTGCCTCTGTGGCGCTGTCCACGCTGGCGGTGGCTTCGTCCAGAATCAGGATGCGGGGGTCGCCAACCAGAGCACGGGCCAGGGCGATGAGTTGGCGCTGGCCCACGCTCAAGTCCTGCCCCCGCTCTTGGAGCACCGTGTCATAGCCCCGGGGCAGGGAGAGGATAAAATCGTGGGCACCCACCGCACGGGCTGCCTCCTCCACCTGAGCATCGGTAAGGTAGGTGCGGTGGTAACGGATGTTCTCCCGCACCGAGGCACTAAAGAGGAACGGCTCCTGGGGGACAAAAGCCATCTGGGACAACAGGGAATCCCGGCGCACCCGGCGGATATCGTATCCGTCCACCAGGATACGCCCCTGGGTGGGGTCGTAAAGACGCAAGAGGAGGCTCACCAGGGTGCTCTTACCGGCGCCCGTGGAGCCAACCAGGGCGACCACCTCTCCCGGCCGGATGTGCAGGTCTATACCGTGGAGCACCTCCACCCCCGGCTGGTAGGCGAAGCGCACCCCCTCTAGGTGCACCTCTCCACGGAGCGGGGGAAGGGCAGGGGCATCGGGAGGGTCTACCACCTCCGGCTGGGCGTCCAGCACTTCAAAAATGCGGTAGCCGGAGGCCATAGCCCTCTGCAACTGGGTGTATTGCATGGTGAGGTTGCGGATGGGGTCAAAGAAGCGCTGACTGTAGAGGACGAAGGCGACCAGGGCCCCCACACTCAGTTCCCCCCGCAGGGTCATCCACCCACCTATGCCCACCACCAGAGCAGTGGAGAGACCCGTTAGCCCCTCCACGACCGGCAGGAGGGCGGCGGCCAGGCGCGAGGCGTGAAGGTTGGCGTCCAAATGCTCCGCATTAAGGCGATCAAAATGCTCCATGTTTGCCCGCTCCCGGCGCAGGGCCTGCACCACCCGCACCCCGGCGATGTTCTCCTGCAGATTGGCGTTCACAAAGGCGAGGGCACGGCGCACCCGCAGGAAGGCCCTCTGCGCCCGCCCCTGCCATGCCCACAGCACCAGCCCCGCCAGAGGGGCGCTCATCAGCACCAACAGCCCTAAACGCCATTCCATGGCCAACATGGCGCCCGTAATCCCCAAAAGGCTGACCAGGTCGCCCAACCCCAGCACCAACACCGACAGGAACTCCTGCAACTCGGTAACATCGTTCTGAACACGGGACATCAGCCGTCCCGTTTCGTGGCGGTGGATGAAGGCGAGGGAGAGGCGCTGAAGGTGGGCGAACATCTGGGTGCGCAGGGTGTAAAGGACTCGCTGGCTGGCTCGTGCCAAAAGGTTGAGGTGGGCGTAGTTGGCCAGAGCCTGGAGGACCGCCAGCAGAGCCAGGGCCAGACCTGCGCCCACCGCCACAAACCATCCCTTGGGCCGCAGCCGGGCGTCAATGCCCAGGTGCACCACCCAGGGGGTTGCTACCCCAGCCGCCGAATACACCAACATAGTCAGGATGCTCAGGGCGACCAGGCGCTTATACGGCCCCAGGTAGCGCAGAAGACGCACCACCACCCGGTGGTCGTAGACCTTCCCCAGCG
>BEHZ01000022.1 GCA_002923335.1 bacterium HR23
TGGGGGTTGCCAGGTCGCTCCCGAAGGTGAGCAGGAACCGCAAGGCCGGCGGCAGAAGGATAAAATAGGCGAAGGCCACACCCCCGGCGAACAGCACCAGCGCCGTCGGCAGGGCGGTAAAGACGAAGCGCCGTTCTTGAGCGGTCAGCCCCGGGGCAACGAACATAAGCACCTGGTAAAGCACCACCGGGAAGGCCCCCACGAACCCGAACAGGAGCGATACCTTCATCACTACCCCCAGCAGTTCCGTAACCTCCGTATAAATAGGCTTGCCAGTGATGGACGCATAGCCCTGGGCAGGGCGCAGGAGCAGTTCTACCTCCTGTCTGTAGAAGGAGAAGGAGACGCCCGTAGCGATGGCCACCGCCAGCACCGCAATGAGCAGGCGCTTGCGCAGTTCCTCCAGGTGATAGCGCAAAGGGGCGCTGCGATCCCGAAACATCGGCCCCTACTCCTTCCGGGAGGGCTCAGGCGCAGTGGGCGGCGAGGCCGTCTCCTGCGTAGAGCGGACCGAGCGGGGGTGTGCACCCGGGGGCGGGGGGGGCGGTGGAGCGTCTATCTCCTCCAGTAGAGTAGGGATGTCTTCAGTGGCCTTGCGGAAGCGGGTTACCGCCTTCCCCACCCGGCGGGCGGTGGAGACCAGTTTCTCCGGCCCCAGCAACAGTAGGGCAACCAGCAGGATGAACAGCAATTCCATCGGCCCGATGTTCAGGAAGTCCACACAGCCCCCTTATTCAGTGGGTTTCCCCACTCCGTAAGGTAAGAAGCGCAAGGCATTCAATATGGTGCGTCTGAGGGAACATATCCACCGGCTGAACCCACTCCACACGATACGCCCCCCGGGCCAGCACGGCCAGGTCCCGCACCAAAGCATCCAGGTCGCAGGAGACATACACCATGCGGGGGACCCGGAGGTGGTTGAGGGCATCCAGAGCCCGGGGGTGGCACCCCTGGCGGGGGGGATCCACCACCATAGCATCGGGGCGTTCCTGCAGGGTAGGCAACACCTCCTCCACCTTCCCCTGGCGGAACTCAATCGTGGCCAACCCGTAAGCGTTCAGACGGGCGTCCTCTATGGCCGAGGCCGACTCCTCAATGGCGATAACCCTTTCCACATAGGGGGCCAACAGGATGGCGAAGGTCCCTACCCCGGCGTAGGCATCCACCAGCACGCCCCGGCCATTGAGAGCCAGGGCATCCCTCACCGCCAGCACCATCTGCTCCGCCTGCAGGGTGTTCACCTGGAAGAAGGAGGACGATGCAACACGGAAGCGCCGGCCCAGGAGAACCTCTTCATACGCCTTCTGGCCCGTGGGAAGGGTGATGCTCGGTTCCTGGAGGGCGGGCTGGATGAGCACCTGCCCCGTGTTCACACCGTAGCGAATGGACAACTGGGTGGTCTCGGCGCACCTGCCCTGCAAGTGGGCCAGGACGGAATTGATACCGGGGTGCATCAGCAGGCAGGTGTGGACCTCCACAAACTCACGGGTCATGCGGTTGACAAAGCCCACCTTCCCCTGGGGTCCAATGGTAAAGCGGGCGTGGTTGCGGTATCCAAACTCCAGGGGGCTGGGAAGGGTCTCCCGCACCGGCGTCCCCGCCAGCGCCGTCTGCAAAGCCTGGACAACCCTCTCCCGCTTCAGACGCAACTGATGAGGATAGGCAATATGTTGCCACTGACAACCGGTGCAGGGCCAGAAGTAGGGGCAGGGCGGAGTTACCCGATGGGGAGAGGGTTCAACCACCTCCACCACCCGGGCCGACACATACCCCCGCCGACGGCGCACCACCTCCACTACCGCCTCCTCCCCGGGGATGCCCCCGAAGACCCACAATACCTGGCCCTCAACCCACGCCTGGCACTCCCCCAGCGCCCCCATCTCGCCCAGGCGCGCTCGCAAACGCTGCCCCGGCTCAAGATGGAGCGGAGACGCCGACACGCTCACCGTGTTCCCCTGCCTCTACTATAAGCCCCAGGGGGACAAGGTGCCAAGTGCACCCTTATCCCTGCCCTCGGCCGTCCTCCAGGCCTTGGTGTGCAAAGGGCCAGGGTGGCGCCCTCCGGCTTTTCCCTCCTGCGATGGAGAGGGCAGGTGGCCAAGCCCCGCCCAGGTTGACGAGAGGATTCGGACACCGTATAATAACCCAGGGTATGTTCCCCAGCAGGCCACGGCCCAAAGGAGGTGATGATTTTGACCTATGTCGTCCTACAGGAAGGTGAATCCTTTGAGAGCCTGCTGAAGCGCTTCAATAAGCGTGTCCAGCAGGAGGGTATCCTTTCTGCCGCCCGCAAGCACGAGCACTTTGAACCGCCCAGCCTCAAGCGCAAGAAAAAGGCGGCCACCAAACTGCGCAAGAGCCTGCGCAACTCCGGATAGATGTCTACCCTGCAAGAGCGGGTGCAGAAGGATATGCAGGATGCCATGCGGAGGGGCGATACCCTCCGGCGGGATGTTTTGCGCCTTCTGCGCTCCGCTTTTGCCTATGAGCAAATCGCCCGTGGCCACCCCCTCTCCGACCAGGAGGCCGTTGCTGTCCTTCAACGGGAAGTAAAACAACGCCGGGAGAGTATTGACGCCTTCCGCGCTGGGGGGCGTGAGGACCTGGCCGCCAAAGAGGAACGGGAACTGGCTATTCTTTTAGAGTATCTCCCCCAGCAACTCAGCCGGGAGGAACTGGTGGACCTGGCACGCCGGGTTATTCAGGAGACGGGTGCCAAAGGCCCCGCCGACAAAGGGAAGGTCATGGGACGGCTTATGCCCCAGGTGCGGGGCAGGGCCGATGGCGCTACCGTGAACGCCGTCGTGAGCGCCCTGCTGGAAGGCAAGACCCCCTAGCCCCCTATGCGGTTCGCCGTTGTCGTCTTCCCCGGCACGTGGAGCGATTTGGACTGCTGGTGGGTCCTGCGGGAGGTGTTTGAGCAGGAGGTAGACTTCGTCTGGCACAAGGAGCGGGACCTCTCCCGCTACGATTGCGTGATCCTCCCCGGGGGTTTCTCCTTCGGCGATTACTTACGCCCCGGGGCTATCGCCCGTTTCTCCCCTATTATGGAGGCGGTGCACACCGTCGCTCAGAAGGGGCGCTTTGTCCTGGGCATCTGCAACGGTTTCCAAATCCTCTGTGAGGCGGGCCTTCTGCCCGGCGCCCTGCTACGCAACGACCACCTGGAGTTCCGCTGCCAGTGGGTGCACCTGCGGGTGGAGAACCCCGGCACCCCCTTTACCTCGGCGTGCTCGCAGGGACAGGTGCTCCGCATCCCCATCTCCCATGGAGAGGGGCGCTACTACGCCGACCCCGATACCCTCGCCGACCTGGAACGCAACGGCCAGGTGGTCTTCCGCTACTGCGAAGCCGACGGGCGCATCACCCCCCAGGCGAACCCCAACGGCGCCCTTAACAACATCGCCGGCGTCGTCAACCGCCGGGGAAACGTGCTGGGGATGATGCCCCACCCTGAGCGGTGCTGCGAAGCCGAGGTGGGAGGCACCGACGGGCGTTTCCTCTTTCTCTCCCTCTTGCAGTCCGTCCTGGCCGTTGACTCCGCCTGAGGCTGGCCAGCCTTTCAAGGCACTCGCCCCCTGGCTGTATTTCCCTTCTCTTGACGCCTCCAGAGGGGAGTGCCCTCTGCCACGGGTTCGGAAAGCCGTGAGGCAAACCCCGTCGTTGACGACTGCGAGTGCAAGTGGTAGCGTGAGCAGTGAGGGAAAGGGGGCCCTATGCGCATTGGCCTGCCCAAAGAGGTGAAAACCGAGGAATACCGTGTTGCCCTCACGCCGGACAAGGTGGCGGAACTGGTGCGCAGTGGCCACACCGTCCTGGTGGAAAAGGGGGCAGGAGAAGGCTCTGGCTTCGCCGACTCCGCTTACCACGAGGCCGGGGCACGCCTGGTGCCCACTCCGGCCGATGTCTTCGCCGAGGCCGACCTGGTGGTGAAGGTCAAAGAGCCTCAGCCCCAGGAGTATGAACTCCTGCGTCGGCGACAGGTGCTCTTCACCTACCTGCACCTGGCTGCTTACCCGGATGTGGCCCACGCCCTGCTCCGCAGTGGCGTTATCGCCATCGCCTACGAGACCGTCCAACTCCCGGACGGGCAACTGCCCCTGCTCATCCCCATGAGCGAGATCGCCGGGCGCATGGCCCCCCTCATCGGCGCTTACTACCTCCAGCGCCCCCTGGGAGGAAAAGGCAGGCTTATGCCCGGCACCCCAGGCACCCGCTCCGCCCATGTCGTCGTGATAGGGGCAGGCACCGCCGGCACCAACGCAGCACGCATCGCCTCGGCTATGGGCGCCCGGGTTACCCTGCTGGACCGCAACCAGGAGCGCCTGCGCCAGGCGGAGGCCAGCATCCCCGGACGCCTCACCACCCTCTTTTCCACCTACGCCACTATAGGGGAGAGCGTCGCCCAAGCGGATGTAGTGGTGGGAGCGGTGCTGGTGCCCGGCGCCCGCGCCCCCAAAGTGGTAACCCGAGAGATGGTGGAGAGCATGGCACGGGGGAGCGTCATTATAGACATCTCGGTAGACCAAGGGGGATGTGTGGAGACCACCCGCCGGACCACCCACGCCTCGCCCGTATACACCGTCAACGGGGTCATCCACTACGCTGTGGACAACATGCCGGGGGCCTACCCCCAAACCGCCAGCATCGCCCTCTCCAACGCGGTTTTCCCCTACCTTCTGCGCCTGGCTACCCTGGGCATCCCCCGTGCCCTGCAGGAGGACCCCACCCTGGCCAAAGGGGTGAACACCTACCAAGGCAGGGTAACCTACCCGGCCGTGGCCCAGGCCCTGGGCCTCCCGTATACCCCTTTGGCCGAGGCCATAGCGTCCCTGGGGTAGTGTCAGAGAGCAAGGGCGGGGACATGGGGGCTTCCGTCAGCCCCGTGGCAACACTATAATATACAAGGAGAACTGCAGACATTCGGGCGCGCCGTGGCCGGCGTGCTTCGCGGTGAGGGCGAAGAGGTATGGCTATCCGAGCACGACGCATCCCCCGGGACTGGGGCCTGCTGTGGCGCATGACCTTTGTGATGGCCCTGCTGGCCGGGGTTTACCTGGCGTTCATCACTTTCCTGAACGCTGTGGGGGTGCCCTGGCTCTTTATCGCCATTATAGCCGGCATCATGCTGGGCTTCCAGTATTTCCTCAGCGACAAACTGGTGCTCTGGTCGCTGGGGGCCAAAGTGGTAAAGGAGCACGAATACCCCAAACTGCACGCTATGGTAGAGCGCCTGGCCTTGCAGGCGGGCCTGCCCAAGCCGAAAATCGCCGTCATTCACACCGATATCCCTAACGCCCTGGCCACCGGGCGCAACCCCAAGAACGCTGTGGTGGCGGTTACCACCGGGATTATGCGCCGTTTGGACGATGAGGAACTGGAGGCGGTGCTGGGGCACGAACTCACCCACATCAAGAACCGGGACGTGCTGGTCATTACCCTGGCCAGTTTCTTCAGCATGGTCGCTTCTCTGCTGACCAACTGGCTCATGTGGGCCATGCTCCTCGGCGGACTCGGGGGGCGGAGGGACGAGCGGGGAGGCGGGGCCTCCGCCCTCGTGCTGGTGTGGCTGGTCTCCTGGCTGGTCTACATCATCAGCCAACTCCTTATCCTGGCCCTCTCCCGCTACCGGGAGTATGCTGCCGACTATGGTGGTGCCCTCCTCACAGGGATGCCTTCCCGCCTGGCCACCGCCCTGATGAAGATCAGCGGGGCCATGGCCCGTATCCCCACCGAGGACTTGCGCAAGGTGGAGGGAGCCAACGCCTTCTTCATCGTCTCCGCCCTGAAGGGCGAGGCGCTCCTGGAACTCCTCTCCACCCACCCGCCGGTGCACAAGCGGGTGGAGCGCCTCCGCCGGTTGGAACAGCAGATGGAATGGGGTAGGTAGGCAGCACCAGTGGGCCTCCTCGGGCGCCTCTTCCGACGGACTTCTAAACCCCAGAGCCAGCAGGACCGCCTGCTGGCTCTGGCTTCTGCCCGCATTACCCTGGAGAGCGTCTACCGCTTGCACCCCTTGGGGAGCGCCGGGGTGTGCTTCCGCCCCCAGTCCACCAGCGCCTTTGAGAACCTGCTGGCTGATCTGCCCGGACTTTTAGGCATCGCCCAGCGAGAGGCGGGCACCCGTTTCCGCCTCCTCCCCGACGAGTATGGAACCCGCTGGGTGGTGCTCCAAGACCGGGACTTCGATGACCTGCTCTCCGCGGTGCAGTTGGCGGCCGACACCTTCCGGGAGCGGGGCTTCGGGGCGCAGGTGCTCGCGGCTGTCTTCCCCTTTCGTTCCGAGGCAGACTTTGAGGGCAAACGGCGCACCGTGGTGTGGATATACCACTTCCGCCGAGCCACCTTCTACCCCTTTATTCCCCGCCCGGGCCAGAAGCGAGACACCGCCGAGGAACTGGCCATCGCCTCCAAGATGGAGAAGGAACTCCCCATAGAGAAGGAATTGGAGGCGTGGTATCCCCTGTGGGGCATCCCCTTCTTGGAAGAGGCCGGATAACCCCTATCCCGGTATTAGCCCCTCTTGCCCAAACAGGTCCCGGGCCTCCTCCAGAGTGATGTCGTCGCTGGGCAGGATGATGTCCGAGGGGCGGAGGTCTGAAGAGGCTAGAGGGATGCCATTCTCCCGCACCAAACGATGCATCTGGCGCAGGAGGGCTTGGAACTGGGGATAATCGCCCCGGGCGATGGCCTCAACCGCCTGGTTGTCCAGGTCGTTGAGGGTGTCCAGCAAAGCGCCAGGCACCTGGAACTGCCCTTCGGCGTGAATGCGCACGATCACTGCTGGCCTCCTGGGGGAAGGCTGGCAGAGCCTTGCCCCATGCTCGCCTTGAGCGCAGACAGTTCCTGCTCCACGTTCTGCTGGGCGGTGAGGCGGGCCAACTCCTGCCCCACCGGGTCGCCCAGTTTGCTGAAGTCTTCCAGCACCCCCACCCGGGCCAGTTCGTCAATCGCGCTGGCACGGGCCCGCATCTCCTCGGTTCGGCGCTGGGCACGCTCCACTGCCGCACCCACATCTGCCATCTCCTCCCCCAGCCCCGACATAGCCTCCCCAATGCGCACCTGGGCCTCCGCAGCGGTGTATTGCGCCTTGATCAGCTCCTTCTGGGTGCGAAAAGCCTCCACCTTGGCCGATAGGCGTTGCTCCGCCAAAGTGAGCCGCTCCTGCTCCTGCTGAAGGCGGGCAATTTGCTCCTCCAGCCCCTGCACCTGCTGGAGGGCCATATGCTTCTTCTGGAGAGCGAGACGGGCCAGGTCCTCCCGCCCCAGGGCAAGGGCCTGGCGGGCCTGCTCATCCAGTTTGGGAAGTTGCTGACGCACCTGCTCCGCCTGAAACTCCAGGCGTCGGCGGGCAGTTACCACCTCCACAATGCCTTGCTTCACCTTCCGCAGGAGTTCCAGTTGGCGCTCGTAGGCATAGTCCAGGGTCTCCCGGGGGTCCTCCGCCCGCTCCAGGAGACGGCTCAACTTGGCCCGCACCATAGTGGTAAAGCGTGAGACGAGACCCATCGCTCCCTCCTGCCCCTATCATGCCCCAAGAGGCCGATAGGGGCAAGGGGAGGCCTCGCCCCTGCAGGTATGCTATAGTAGGGCAAGGCCTTGCACTGCAGAAGGAGGTCGCTGTTATGAAAGGCTCGGCCGCCATTGCCACCATTCTGAAGATGGAAGGGGTGGAGTTCATCACTTGCTACCCGACCAATCCCCTTATTGAGGCGTGTGCCTCGGTGGGGATTCGCCCCATCCTGGCCCGCAACGAGCGCGTCGCCGTGAACATCGCCGACGGCTTCAGCCGAGCCACCTTTGGACGGCGCATCGGGGTTACATGTATGCAGTATGGGCCAGGGGTGGAAAACGCCTTCCCCGGCGTGGCCCAGGCATATACCGATAACGTGCCCCTGCTGATGCTCCCCGGCGCCTACGAGCGTGCCCGCCAGGGCGTCCCCCCCAACTTTATCTCCTCCCGCTCCTACCACTTCGTCTCCAAGTGGGCCGAGAACGTGAACTCCGCAGACCGCATCCCCCAAATGCTCCGTCGGGCCTTCACCCTCCTGCGAAGTGGACGGCCAGGGCCGGTGGTGCTGGAGGTGCCAGCCGATGTGGCCAACGAAGAGGTGCGGGAGGAGGCTTTCCACTATGCACCCGTCAAGGGCTGGCGCCCCGCCGCCGACCCCCAGGATGTTCAGCAGGCGGTGCAGGCTATCCTCTCAGCCAAAGCCCCGGTGATTATGGCCGGCCAGGGTGTGCTCTATGCGGAGGCGTGGGACGAACTGCGGGACCTGGCGGAGCGTTTGGAAATCCCTGTCTTCACCACCCTGAACGGCAAGAGCGCCTTCCCCGAAGACCATCCCCTTGCCCTCGGATGCGGGGGGCGCTCCGTTCCCCTGCCCGTGGCCCACTTCCTCCGCAAGGCCGACCTGGTCATTGGCATCGGCACGAGTTTTACCCGCTCTGCCTATATCGTGCCCATTCCCCCGGGCAAGACCCTGCTCCAGATAACCATCAGCGAAGACGACATCAATAAAGACTACCCCATTGACCTGGCAGTCATAGGGGATGTGAAGGTTGCCCTACGTCAGATGCTCCAGGAGGTTCAGCGCCTCCTCTCCGGCGGGAGGCGGGGCGACGGCAAAGTCAAAGCCGAGGTAGCCACGGTCAAGCAGGAATACCTGAGGGCCTGGCTTCCCCGCCTCACCTCCGACGACCTGCCCATTAGCCCCTTCCGGGTTATTTGGGACCTGATGCATACCCTGGACCGCCGGCGGGCCATCGTTACCCACGACGCCGGCTACCCCCGAGACCAGATGACCGCCTTCTACGAGGCGCTCATCCCCCGGGGCTACATCGGTTGGGGGAAGAGCACCCAACTGGGCACCGGCTTGGGGCTGGCCATGGGGGCCAAACTCGCCCATCCGGATAAGGTCGTTGTGAACCTGATGGGCGACGCCGCCTTCGGCATGGTGGGCATGGATGTGGAGACCGCGGTGCGTGAGCGCATCCCCATCCTGACCATCGTGATGGACAACCAGGGGATGAGCGGATATGAGCGCTATCTGCCCACCGCCCTCTCCCGCTATCAGACCACCAACCTGAGCGGGGACTACGCCAAGGTGGCCGAGGGGCTGGGGGCCTGGGCGGAGAGGGTGGAGCGCCCCCAGGATATCGTGCCTGCCCTGCGGCGGGCCATCGCCGTTACCGAAGGAGGTCGCCCCGCTTTCCTCCACATCCTCACCCGCAAAGAGCCTATCTTCCCCCAGGGGGAGGCGAGGGCTTCCTAGCCCTCTAGGGTATAGGGAATGCCCAGTTCCCCGCAGATACTGCGGAACCACTGCACCACTTCAGGATGCAGAGGAATGCCCTTGACCCGGCGCTCCTGCTCCTCCTCCCACTCGGGCAGGCCGGCGTAGAGCACCCTCTGATAGCCGGGGGCAGGGGGCGTCTCCCGCAGGGTGCGGAGGAACTCGTCCATCTCGTCTTTGAAGCGTTCCACAGGCGTGAAGGCGTCAATGTTGATGGCAGCAACGAAGTGGTTGGCGGAGCCGCGCCCCAACTTGAAGCCGAAACCCGCCCCGGAAAGCACACCCCCCAGAATCTCCACCATGCACGCCAGGCCATAGCCCTTGTGGGAACCCAGTTCCCGTGTGCTCCCAATGGGTAGGATGTAATATTTGTCGGGGACGGGGGTAGGCTCCAGAATCGGCTCGCCCCGCTCGTTGGCGATCATCCCCGGCGGGATAAGGGTGCCCAGCCGACGGGCCAGCCCCAGTTTGTTGTTGGCCACAATGGTCATGGCGGCATCGTAGACAAAGGGGGGTTCCCGGCGGGCGGGCGCGGCGATGGCCAGCGGGTTGGTGCCCAGACGCGGCTCCCGCCCAAAGGTGGGTAGCATACTGGGGCCGGTGGCCGTCATACAGATGCCTATCATATCGTGGGGGAGGGCCAGCATGGCGTGGTAAGCCGCCATGCCCAGGTGCCGCCCGTTATGAATGGTTACCATCCCCACCCCCGTCTCCTTCGCCTTGCGAATAGCGATCTGCATGGCCTTGGGCACCACCATAATGCCCAGACCAAAATCGGAATCGATGTTGGCGGTGGAAGGGGTCTCCCGGACGATGCGCCAGTTGGGGCGGGGGTTCAGGGTGCGGTTGGCGTAGCCCTGCACGTAGACACGGAGCATGTTGGAGACGCCGTGGGTGTCCACCCCCCGCAGGTCGGCGGAGACCAGCACATCCGCCCCGATGCGGGCGTCCTCCTCCGAGACGCCCATCTTGCGGAAGATGGCTTCCACTATCCCTCTGAGGTTCTCGTGGCGCACCCGAACAGCGATACTCTCCGGCACCTTGAAAATCTCTAGCACGCTGCCCCCCTCTTTTCAATCCGGTGTGTGCATCATAGTATACAGGGCTTGGCTATTAACTGAAGGCGGGCAAAACCTTGTCGGCGAAGGCCCGCAGCGCCTTCCAGTCAAAGGGCGCCCGCAGGGCGATGTTCACCTGACGGGCACCCGCCGCGATATACTGGTGGATGCGCTCAATGGCTTCCTGGGGGGTGCCGGTGAGCATACCCCCCTCCCGTTCCTGTGCCTGAGCGCCCCACTGCTTCCGCAGGAAGTCCCGCTTGCGCTGGGCATCCGCCTCGTCAGCACCCATGTAGAACCCGATGTTCACGCTCCGGAAGATGCTAGAAGGCTCCCGCCCCTCTACCCGACAGTATTCGTCCAGAATGGCGCACTTGCGGGCAAACTCCTCGGGGGACACATAGGGGCAGTTCCACCCGTCGGCGTAGCGGGCAGCGATGCGCAGGGTGCGTTGCTCACCCCGTCCCCCTACCCAAATGGGGAGGCGCGGCTGAAGAGGCTTAGGGTTGCAGTAGGCATTCACCACACGGAAATACTTGCCGTTGAAGGTGGTCGTCTCCCGGGTAAGGAGAGAGCGCACAATCTGGACACCCTCCTCCAGCATATCCAGGCGGATTTTGGGCGGGTGGAAGGTGTAGCCGTAGGCGATGTATTCCATCTCGTGCCAGCCTGCCCCCAGGCCGAGAGTCAGACGGCCCTTGCTGATGTGGTCAATGGTGCAGGCTGCCTTGGCGATGAGACCGGGGTTGCGATAGCCCACATTCATCACCAGGCATCCGATACGCACGTGGCGGGTCTCCATGGCCAGAGCGGTAAGGATGGAGACGGTTTCAAAAGCGGGGTGGGTGCCGTCCACCGGCGGGGCCTCATACATATGGTCCCATACAGAGAGCCACGAGAAGCCCGCCTGGTCCGCCCACCGCCAGACCCGGCGCAGTTCCCGGTAGGTGGCGTCCTGCTGGCCCGTGTGAATGCCGATAGGGAGGCGCACGGTTTTCCTCCTGCGGAGTGGTCTTCCGCATGGTAAACACACCAACGGAGAAAGTAAAGACCGTGGGGATGTCTACCACAGGGACCTGGCAGGGCGCAGGGGGCCACGCCCCTGTTGAGTTTGGCGGGCCGCCTGACAAGCCAAAGGGTGTTGACATGAACATGACACCCTGTTACAGTAAGGGTGGCCGTGCTAGACGGGGAGTTGGCGGTGCCCTGCACCCGCAATCCGCCATAGCGGGGTCGAACTCCCCCTTGCGGGCTGGCCTGTGGGCCTCTGGGCCCCTCTGGAGGGCGTGGAAGGTCGGGTCCTGCGCGGCAGAGGACTGCGAACCCCGCCAGGCCCGGAAGGGAGCAACGGTAAGCAGATACCCTGTGCGCCGTAGGGGTGCCTGGCTGGAGCCGTCCAGGGGCCTAAGCCCGTGAGCCACGCTCAAGAGGGGGTGCACGGCCGACTTCTTTTGCGAGGTGGGCCGTGAAAGCCATTGACGTCCATGTCCACGTCCCTCGCCAGCCGGGGCTTCCCCCTACCCGCCTCTCCGAGGCCATGCGCCGTTACTTCCGGGCCGGTCCCCCGCCTCCGGATGCAGACGCTATGGCCAACCAGTATAAGGGGTGGGACATTATGGGGGTGCTCCTGACCGTGGATAACGAGACCACCACCGGCGAGCCGCCCGACAGCAACGACTACATCGCCTCCATCGTCAAGAAGTATCCCCAGCAGTTTATTGGCTTCGTGGGCGTAGACCCCTGGAAAGGCAAGCGGGCTGTCCAGGAACTGGAGCGGGGCGTGAAGCAACTAGGCCTGCGAGGGCTGAAACTCCACCCCAACAGCCAGGCTTTCTTCCCCAACGACCCCCGCTTCTACCCCCTCTATGACGCCGCCCGTGGCCTGGGCGTCCCCGTCCTTTTCCACACCGGGCACGCCGGGGCCGGCGCAGGGCTCCCCGGCGGAGCCCGCATCAAACTGAAGTATAGCAACCCCCTCCATATTGACGACATGGCCGCCGACTTCCCCGACCTCACCATCATCATGGCCCACCCCGGCTGGCCCTGGCAGGAGGAACAGATAGCGGTCGCCATCCATAAGGCCAATGTGTTCATTGACCTCTCGGGCTGGGCTCCCCGGTATTTCCCGGAAAGCCTGGTGCGGGAGATCAGCACCCGTTTGCAGGACAAGGTGCTCTTTGGCTCCGATTACCCTCTCATCACCCCGGAGCGCTGGATGCGGGAGTTTGAGCAACTCCCCATCAAGGACGAGGTGCGCCCCAAGGTGCTCCTGGAGAACGCCCGGAGGGCCCTGAAATTGGCGTCCTAGCCCCCCTTTCTCCCCCCCTGCGCCGACAGGTTCAGGAGCGCCTGCAGGCCCTGGGCATCCGCCCTGCCAAGGGCCTTGCCCAGCATTTCCTGGTAGACCGGAGGGTGATGGAGAGTATCCTTCGTTCCGCCGACCTGGCCCCTACCGACACGGTGGTAGAGGTGGGGCCAGGGCTGGGATTCCTTACCGAGGCCCTGGCCCCACGGGTCGCCCGCCTAGTCGGGGTGGAACTGGACACCTCCCTGGCTACCGCCCTGCGATGCCTCTTGGCCCCTTTCCCAGGGGTTACCATCGTCCAGGGCGATGCCCGCACCCTAGACCTCTCCCCCTGGCTTCCGGCCGATAGCCCCTACAAGGTGGTGGCCAACCTCCCCTACTATGCCGCCAACCCTATCCTCCGCCGTTTCCTAGAGGGAGAGCACCGCCCCACCCTTATGGTGGTGATGCTCCAGCGGGAGGTGGCCCAACAGGTATGTGCCCCGCCCGGAAAGATGTCCCTGCTGTCGGTTGGGGTGCAAGTGTATGCTCGCCCCCGCCTGGTGCGTCTGGTGTCCCCACGCAGTTTTTACCCTCCCCCCAAAGTCGCCTCGGCGGTCGTGCGCCTGGAGGTCTATTGCCGTCCCCTTATCCCTCAGGAACATCGGATAGGGTTTTTCGCCCTGGTGCGCCTGGGGTTCCAGGCGCCCCGCAAGCAACTGGGGGGGCACCTGCGCCGACACCTGCCCCTCCCTGTGGAGGCGGTGGAACACGCCTTTGCTAGAGCGGGCCTCTCCCCTAGCGTGCGCCCGGAAGCCCTCTCCGTCCTCCAGTGGGAAAGCCTCTACTATGCCCTGCGGGAGGCGGGATGGAACCCCTCCACCTGAAGGCGTATGCCAAAATCAACCTCACCCTGGAGGTGCTAGGGCGGCGGCCCGACGGCTACCACAACATCACTACTCTCCTCCAGACTATCGCCCTGTGGGACGACCTGCTCCTGTTCCCGGCGGAGGACGGTATCAGCGTGGAATGCTCCGAACCCGCCCTGCAGGGGCCCTCCAACCTGGTCTACAGGGCGGTTGCCCTTCTGCAAGAGGCGGCGGGCATCTGCAGGGGGGTGCGCATCGTGGTGCGCAAGGCTATTCCCGTCGCCGGAGGGCTGGGGGGCGGAAGCGCCGATGCGGGTGCGGTGTTGCGGGGCCTGGTGCGTCTGTGGGGGCTTTCCCTACCTATGGAGCGCCTGGTGGCTCTGGGTGAGCGCCTGGGTGCCGATGTCCCTTTCTTCCTGTGGGGGGGAACCGCCCTGGCCGAAGGGCGAGGAGAGAAGATAACCCCCCTGCCCCCTCTGCCCGAAACCTGGTTCGTGCTTCTGGCGCCCCCCTTGGGCAGCGAGGGCAAGACTGCCCGCCTCTTCCGCCTGCTGGAACCCCGCCACTTCACCGACGGCTCCCGCACCCGTGCCCTGGCGGACTCCCTGCGTCAAGGGTTTCCCCTCTCCGATGCCCTCCTCTTCAACGCCTTTGAGGCGGTGGCATGGGACGCTTTTCCCGGCCTGGAGGCCTATTGGCGTGGTCTGGAGGAGTGCGCCTGCGCCCCACCCCACCTCTCCGGGGCAGGCCCTAGCCTCTTCGCCCTTGCCTCCTCGCCTCACAAAGCGCAAGAGTGCGCCCAACGGCTGCGGGCACGGGGATGGCGGGCGTGGGCGGTGCCCTCGGTAGGGCCGGAGGGTGGAGAATGAAGGCCCTCTGGCTGGGGCTGGGGTTGGGCTTCGCCACGGGAGGGGTCTGGGTCGCCCTGGGCCTGTGGGGACTGCGTATCCTGCTGGAGCGCCCCGCATCCCTCTTGCAGACCGCTTTACAGCATACCTCGTTGCACCTGCTGGTAGCCCCTTTTGCCCTGCAAGTGGTGGGCGTGGGGGGCCTGTTAGGCGTGGGGGTAGGGGTAGCATGGGACGCCTGGGGCAGAGGTGGGTGGAACGCCCACCTTATTGCCGCTCTGGGAGTGGCAGGCGCCCTGGCCCTCCCTGCCCTGCCCGTGGCCTGGCTTTTGCGCCCCGCATGGGGGGTAGCCCTTATGGGCTGGCTGGTGGGCGTCTTGCTCCTGGGCATTCTTTTGCCCGCTCTGGCATAATGCCCTGAGAGGCAGTCCAGAGGAGGCCGGTATGCGCATCGCTTTTATCGGGGGCGGGACAATGGCCGAGGCAATGATCACAGGCATCCTGGAGCGCGGGCTGGCCCGCCCCACCGACATCGCCGTGGGGGAGCCGGTGGAAGCCCGCCGGACCGCTTTGCTCCAAAAGTTCGGTGTCCCCGCCGTTTCCAGCAACCCCCAGGCGGCCGCCGGAAGCGAACTGGTGGTCCTCTCCGTTAAGCCCCAGGACTTGAAGGCAGTGCTCCAGGACCTGCGGGGGGTCTTACGGCCGGGGCAGGTGGCGGTTTCCATTGTGGCGGGGGCACGCATGGAGACCATTATGCAGGGGTTGGGGTATCGTCAGGTGGTGCGGGTGATGCCCAATACCCCCGCCCAGGTGGGCATGGGAATGAGCGTGTGGACCGCCGCTCCCGAGGTGCCCCCGGAGCGCAGGGAGCAGGTGCGAAGCCTCCTGCGCTCCTTCGGCGAAGAGGTCTATGTCTCCGACGAGAAATACCTGGACATGGCCACTGCGCTGAGCGCCAGTGGGCCGGCCTTCGTCTTCTTGGTGATAGAGGCGCTCATGGACGCCGGAGTGCACATCGGCTTGCCACGGGATATGGCCCGCCAACTGGCGGTGCAGACGGTGCTGGGGAGCGCCCAGATGGTCAAGCAAACGGGGCGCCACCCGGCGGAACTGAAGAACCTGGTGGCCTCCCCCGGCGGGACAACGGTGGAGGGGCTGCTGGCCCTGGAAGAAGGAGGGGTGCGGGCACACTTCATCCGCGCCGTGCAGAACGCCTACGAAAAGGCCAAAACCCTGGGGGCATAGCCTTGAAAGCGGTCCTCGCCAACTTCATCTTTTACCTTACCACCGCGCTCTACGTTGCCATCCTGGTGCGGGCCATCCTTTCCTGGTTCCCCATCGGCGGCAACAACCCTGTCGTTGCCTTCATCTACCAGGTAACAGAGCCGATCCTGGCCCCGATTCGCCGTGTGCTTCCCCGTATCGGCTTCATTGACCTGAGCCCCTTGGTGGCCATCCTTATCCTGGTGCTCATTCAGCGAGTGGCATTGGCTTTACTGAGCTGACGGAAAAAGGCGTGGGCGTGCTACCATAAGGGGGGTGAAGGCCTATGCAAGTGGTCGCCTGCCGTATTACCCTCCACCTGGCAGACAACCACACCTTGAAGGGCAAACGCCAGGTGGTGCAAGCCCTAACCGCCCGCCTCCGCAACCGCTTCAATGTGTCGGTGGCCGAGGTGGACTCCCACGACCTCTGGCAGACCGCTACCCTGGGCCTGGCGGTTGTGGCCCCCGACGGCGCCCAGGCCCAGCGCACCATAGAGCAGGTGGTGCACTTCATTGAGGACTCGGTGCGGGGAGAGGGCGAGGTGGTGGACTTTCAGACGGAATACATGCCCGGCGTCCTGTAGCCGTGCCGGAAGGACAAGCCCTGCACGCCGTTATCTACGGGAGGGTGCAAGGGGTAGGCTTCCGGGCCTTTGTGGAGGCCCGAGCCCGCAGTTTAGGCTTGCGGGGCTGGGTGCGCAACCTCCCCGACGGGCGGGCCGTAGAGGTGTGGGCTGAAGGCCCTCCCCAGGCCCTGACCTTCCCCTCCACGCCCTTCGCCAGGGCCCCCCCCTGGCCCTCGTGGAGCGGGTGGACGCAGAGTGGACGACGCCCGCCGGACCAGGGGAAGGCTTTCGGGTGCTCTAACGCCTTCCTTTGGGGCAACGGCAAGACCGCCCCACCGTTCCACACCTATGGCGGTGCCACTTGCCGAATTCCATACGCCCCGCTCCTCTGCAAGACCCGCAAAAGCGTCGCCTCGCTGACCTCCCGTCGGGCGTCGTAGTGCCCCCACCACTCTTCCAGGGCCTCTTTCAAGGACGAAAGGGGAACCGGCTGGTTACGGGCGCCTAGGAGGAGGCGAAATACCCCTTCTAACAACGGCGTCTGCTCGGTGATAAAGCCGGGCTCCTGGGAGCAGTGCTCGGCGATACGCTCCATCACCTCCTCCCAGGGCACCCCCACGCCTTTGTCGGGGCGAGCCGTTATCCCCTCCCGGCACTCCCGGCACAGGCGTGGCAGGAGAAAAACCGACAGGGAGATGTTCCTCTCTTCAAACCATTGGGGGGATATCTGGAAATGGGGTTCGGCAGGAGACTTCCCCTGGGAACTCACGCTTTCC
>BEHZ01000023.1 GCA_002923335.1 bacterium HR23
TGGTGGAGGCCCTCCGGTTTGGCAACGCCCAGGTCGCCTTTATGTCTGCCTGGCCCGCCCAACTGGCGGTGCAGATGGCGGGAGCAGAGGTCGCCCTGGCCGAGGTGCGAGAGGTGATGCACGGCCAGGAGAAGGTGGAAGCCCCCTACTACTTCTCCTATTGGGTGGTGCCTAAGGAGAGCCCCTATCAGGACCTCGCCTCCCTCAGGGGCAAGAAGGTCTGCTTCCCCAGCCCCATCTCCACCTCCGGATATGTGGCGCCCATAGGGCGCCTGGTGGAACTGGGCTACATCCCTGGGGAGACGGGGAAGGAGGCAGACCCCAAGGCCTTCTTTAGCGAGGTGCTGTTCGGCGGGGGTTATGCCCAGTGCTGGCAGGCCCTGAAGCAGGGCCAAGTAGATGTTACCGTCATCGCCGGCGACGTGTCGGAGAAACTCTACCGGGAGGTGCTGGAGGGCACCCGCATCCTGGAACAGCAAGGCCCCGTCCCATCCCACGCGGTGGTGGTCAGCAAGGCCCTGCAGGAGCCCCTGCGCACCCAGGTGATAGAGGCGATAGAGGGCCTGGGCGCTCCTGAGTATCGGGACCTTATGCGGGGCTTCATCTCCGCCATCTTCGTCCGCTTTCAGCGCACCAGTGCCCAGGAGCACCTGGCCACCTTACAGCGCTACCTGAAACTGGCGGGGCTGAAGTTCACGGAGCGCCTGGGTTAGCAGAGCGCCATGCAGAACGGCCTTTTCACCCCCTTGCGGGCGGACGGGGTCTGGTTCGCCTATCGTCGGGGTGTCTGGGTGCTCAAGGATGTCTCCCTGGCGGTGCCGGAAGGCTCCCTGGCCATGGTCATGGGGCCGTCGGGTTCGGGGAAGACCACTCTCCTGAAGGTGCTGGCGGGGCTTCTTCGCCCCCAGAAGGGGGAGGTGCGTATCCTGGGTGCCGAGGTGCAAAGGGGCATGCCCCGCCACCTGCGGCCTCTGGTGGGCTACATCCCCCAGCAGTTGGGGCTGGTGCGTAACCTCACCGCACTGGAGAACGTGCTGATGGGGGCGCTGGGGCGGAACAGGGGCCTGGGGGTCTTCCTGGGGCTGTTCCCCAAGCATGAGGTGGAGCGGGCCCGCACCGCGCTGGACCTCCTGGGCATCGCCCATAAGGCCCACGAGAAGGTCTTCCGCCTCAGCGGAGGGGAGCGCCAGCGGGTCGCCATCGCCCGCACCCTTCTCCAGCGCCCCAAGGTCGTGCTGGCCGACGAGTTCGTCTCGGACCTGGACCTGCCGCGTGCGGCGGAAATCCTGCGCCTCATGCGCCAGGTGGGTCAGCGCGAGGGAATGACCTTTCTGATGAATATGCACGAAGTGCAACTGGTGCAGGAGTTCGGTGACCAGGTATTTATGCTGAAGGAGGGCCAGGTGCGCTACCAGTGCGTGGGGTCGCAGGTTACTTGGAAACTCCTGCAGGAGGTGTTGCGGTGAGGCGGGACCTGCTGGTTCTGGGAGGTGTGGCCCTGGCCTTGGGGGTAGTGCTGGGGCAACTGGGCTTCTTCAACGTGGAGCGCCTGGGCCGGGGCCTGGTGAATGCCGGGCGCTTCGCCCGGGACCTGGTGCCCCCCGACGGCTCGGTGCTTCCCATTGCCGTCAAGGCCCTCCTGGAGACGGTGCAGATGGCCTTCGCAGGCACTCTGCTGGGTTTCCTCCTCTCCCTGCCCTTGGGCATCCTGGGGGCCCGTTCCCTTTTCCCCGCCTCTCTTACCTCTGTGGCCCGCCTGGTGAGCGCCGGGGTGCGGACGGTGCCGGTGCTGTTGTGGGCCATCCTTTTCGTGGTCATTGTGGGGTTGGGGCCGTTGGCCGGCACCCTGGGCATTGCCCTCTACACGGTAGGTTATCTGGCCAAACTCTACGCCGAGTTGTTTGAAGGCACCGACCCGGAGGTTGTGGAGGCGGTGCGGGGGGTTGGGGCATCCCGCCTCCATTTGGTGCGGTTTGTGGTGCTCCCCGAAGGGGCCAACGCCGTCCTGGCCCAACTCCTCTTTATGCTGGAATACAACATACGGGCATCGTCCATTCTGGGGTTTGTGGGGGCGGGAGGTGTGGGGTTCGTGATGCAGGTGTATCTGCAGACACTGGAATACCAGCGCCTGGCGACGGTGCTTCTCCTCATCTTGGGGGTGGTGCTGGCGATGGACGGCCTCAGCGGATGGGTGCGTCGGCGCTTCCTGCTGACCGCCCGCTAAGCGGGTGAACGACCGTTGCGCAGGGCTTGCTCCACCGCCTCCAGCACCCGATATAACTCCCGGTCGTGGGGGTCCACCTGGCGGTAGGGTCGCACCCACACCCCGGAATACTTCTGCACCAGGAACTCATCGTCGTCCACCACCATGTCGGGCCTGATGGGGCAGTCAGAGTCCTTGTCCAGGCAGGCAGTAACCCAGGGGGCGAGGCCAAAGGTGCGCACCACCCGCTCGGCGTGGGGACGGCCTGTAGCGGTCCAAACATACACCTGGCATCCCATCTCCGTCAAACGGCGGAAGACCTCCTCCGTCCCGGGGCGCAGTGCCCACTGGTCCCCCTGGGCACACAGCAGGGTAAGGTCTACATCAAAGAAGACCTTCATGCCGGAGCCTCTGGACATAGCGTATCCCAGGAGCAGGAGGCTATACAAGCCCCCGCCAGGGAGCGCCTGGAGGGGGAAAACTCCTTTCCGAGCGTGGACGCAGGGGATGCCCGCCGGTTTTTTCTCTCCCCCTGGCAGGTTGCGTGGACGGTTGGGCAGACCCCCAGGTCTTGACAGGGGCGCCGTTTTTGGGGCACAGTAGGCACCGACATGGAGGAGGCTATGCCTGAAGACCTGGCGACTTTGCAGGCGGTGTTGCGCTGGGCGGGGTTGGAGGTGCCTCCGGAGCGCTTGCAGGACCTCCAGCCCCTCTGGAAGGCCTTGCGGGAGCGCCTGGCCCGTCTGGAAGCCCTTCCCCTGGAGGATGTGGAGCCGGCCTTTATCGCCCCTATCCTACCCATCCCATCGTAAGGGTGCCCCGGGAAAGGAGGCGCTGTGGCCACCACGAGTCAGGACCTGTGCTGGCTCACCATACCTCAGGCGGCCAGGCTCATCCGGCGGAAAGAGGTCTCCCCCGTGGAGGTTACCCAGGCGCACCTGGAGCGCATCCGCCGTCTCAACCCCCGTCTAAACGCCTTCATTACGGTTACCGAGGAGACCGCCCTCCAGCAGGCCCGCCAGGCGGAAAGCGCCATTGCCCGTGGGGAATACAAGGGCCTGCTCCATGGTCTCCCCGTGGCTCTAAAGGACCTTTACTGGACGAAGGGCATACGCACTACCGCCGGCTCTCGTATCCTGGCCGATTTCGTTCCCCAGGAGGACTGCACAGTGGCTCGGCGCCTTCAGGAGGCGGGGGCGGTGCTGGTGGGCAAAACCCACACCACCGAGTTCGCCATGGGTGGGCACGGGAAGAACGTGCACTTCGGCCCGGCTCGCAACCCCTGGAACCCTGAGCATATGCCTGGTGGGTCTTCCTCTGGGTCGGCCGTGGGGGTCGTGGCGGGCCTGGCCTATATGGGGATGGGGTCCGATACGGGAGGCTCCATCCGCATCCCCTCGGCCCTGTGCGGGGCGGTGGGAATCAAGCCCACCTTCGGGCGGGTCTCCAAACACGGCGTTGTGGTCCTCTCCTGGTCGTTGGACCACACCGGTCCTCTTGCCCGCACGGTGGAAGACTGTGCCGTCGCCCTGCAGGCCATCGCCGGCTACGACCCCAAAGACCCCGCCACCGCTCGGGTGCGGGTCCCCAACTACCTGCGGGCGCTGGACGGCCAGGTGCAAGGGATTCGGGTGGGGGTGCCCAAAGAGGTCTTCTTTGAGGAGGCGGATGAGGAGGTGGCCTCCGCCGTGCGCCGAGCCATAGAAGTGCTGGCGGAACTGGGCTGCCAGGTGGAGGAAGTGTCCATCCCCTCCCTGCGGGATGCGGTGCACGGGGCGTCCATTATCTCCTGGACGGAGGCGGCGGCTGTGCACGCCCGGTGGTTCCCCGCCCGCATCAACGACTACGGCCCCGCGTGCCGGGAGCGCCTCCCCCAGGGGATGCTCACCTCAGCGGTGCACTACCTGAAGGCCCAGCAAGCCCGTCGCCTCCTCCTCCGGGAGATGCAGGAGGTGTTGAGGCGCGTAGATGTTCTGGTTGGCCCCACCTGCCCCTATCCTGCACCCCGCCTGGAGCAGGAGCGGGTGGTGCTGAAGGGGCGGGAGGCGCGCATTGTGGACACGGTGGGAATGCTCACCCGCCCCTGCAACCTCACAGGACAGCCGGCGGTGTCTGTGCCGTGCGGTTTTTCCCGCAACGGCTTGCCCATCGGCCTCCAGGTGATGGGGCGCTGGTGGGAGGAGGCGTTGGTCCTCAAGGTAGCCCACGCCTACCAACAGGCCACCGATTGGCATAAGCGCCACCCTGCCCTCTAATCCCCTTGCCCCACAGGCGCCTAGCGTGTGGGATAGACCGTCTCCATATACCCCGCTATCTCCTTCACCTGCAGGCGCTGGACGGCGATTTCGGGCACATACATGATGCTGTCCGCCGCCCATACCAGGGTGCCACGGGGCTTATCGCCTATCCCGATGATACCCTGGAGGAGCCGGTGGATGCTGTCGTTGATGCGGATGGTGTTGGGCTTGATGGGCTTGTCCAGTTTGCCGTCCTTGATAAGGTAGGAGTCCCCCACCACCGTGCAGGTGAAGTCGCCGGCGGTAAGGCCGTTGATGGGGTAGGTATACCAGATGCGCCCGATGTAGAGGCCATTGCCCACCCGCCGAAGGAGTTCCTCGTGGGAGCAGGGTTGGGGGGAAGAGACCACCACATTGGTGCCGAAGATGCCCACGGGCGCTTCGGGATGCCTCCCCCCGCCGAAGGAGAAGCGGAAGCCGTTGCGCGGCACCAGGGCGTCTTTCACCGAGGCGGGGTCCACGCCCAGTTTGGCACGGCCGTTGGGGTCCCGCAGGATTTGCTGACTGCGGTAGTAGTCGGTAAGGAGGCCCACCAGCCTCCCCTGGCGGATCAATTCCGTGCGCCCCGTGGGAAGCCCCTCGCAGGTAATACCCTTGCTCCCTGCCAGGCCGATGGATGCCCCATCGTCCCACATGTCCAGCAGGGGCGAGGCGATGGGCTGGAGCAGTTTCCCCTGGAAGGCCGATGCCCCCGCATAGAAGACTCCCAAGTTCAGGCTGGGGAGGATGATGTGGTTCAACAGGTCGGTAACCGCCTGGTGCCCCAACACGCACGCATACTCCCCGTCGGGCACACGGACGCCGTCCATAGAACGGATGGCGTTGCGTGCGCACTCGGCCCCCGTCTCCGTTGAGAAGTCGGCCAGACGGGTGCCCACCGTCCAAGAGGAGCCTTTGCTGGAGCGGGCCTCCACCATAGCGGTGAGGAAGGCCATGACCAGGGTAGACTCATCGGTCTGGACGGGGATATGGGTGGAGCCGACGGCGATGCGCTCCTGGAGGACGGTAACATCGCCCCCGAGGATAAGGCCCAGGCGGGGCAGGTGCTCGGGGCGCTCCACCAGAGCCAGCAGGTCCTCCGATGCCTGGAAGGCCCTCAGGGCACCCTCTACCGCCATCCACCCCACCTGCACCAGGTGGCCGTCCCGCATGCGCATGACCAGGGGGTCGTGGTAGCGGTGGAGGCGGCGTTTCTCCCCTGTGGGACGGGGGAGAGAGGTGCGGTCGGGGTCTCGCACCGCTCCCCGGCGGGCCTTTGCCAGCGCCCGCTGGAGCCCTTCCAGGGAGAGGTCGCTGGGCTCGGCGCCGAAGCCGAAGAGAGGCCCCTGTTCCCCGCGGAAGAGGACCCGCACCGCCACCCCATAAGACTCCTGGGACTTCGGCTCCTCCACACCGTTGCAGGGCAGATGGGAGGTGTAGTTGAGGCGTGCAAAGAGCAGGCCGTTGGAGGCGCAGAAGACCTCCGCCTCCTGCACATCGGGTTGGGCGTGCAGGTAAGCCAGGCCCTCCTGCACCGTGCGCTTCAGCGTTGCCAGGGGGATCATCTCTCGCCTCCTTCTCTAGGCTGTGCGGCCGGTCCCTGTCAGGCGGGCGATGGAGCGCAAAGTGGGTCCGCCGTTGCTCATGCGTTTGGCCTGCATGGGTTGGCCCTTTCCGCAGTTGGGGATGGGGAAGAGGCGGAAGTCGTTCCCCACGGCGTCAATGCGCATGAAGAAGTCCCGGGTGTCGGCCATCACCGCCCCATCCCTGTAGAGTTGTCCCACCTGCCCGTTACGGATTTCATATATCTTCACGGCGGAGATGCGGAAGTTCTCCCGGCTCTCTGCGACCGAAGGGATGCGGTGCCCCACCACATACCACCCCCGCTCCACCTCCCGGAGGATCTCTTGCGGGTCCCGATTGCCCCCCAGGAAAGCGGTGTTAGACATGCGGATAAGGGGGACACGGAAGGGTTCGGTGGCGACATAGTGACCGTTGCTCTCCAGCCCCAGGAGGGGTGCCGTCTGCCGGCTGGAGAGGAACTCGGTGTATATGCCGTTGCGGATATTGTAGACCCGGCGGGCGGGGGTGCCCTCGTGGTCGTAGGGGTAAGAGCCGAACCCCTCCATAGTGGGGTCGGAGACGACGCTCACCAAGGGCGAGGCCACCTGCTTGCCCAGCATGTTCTCCTGCAGGTCTTTGAACAGCCAGGAACGGCCGGCGTAGGCGGTCTCCATCTTGAGGGCACGGTCTAACTCCGAGGGGTGCCCTACCACCTCATGGCACACCAGGGCGTTGAAGTGGGGGTCCGTTACCACCACCACTTCCCCTTCCGGAGGTCGCAGAGGAGGGGCGTTGGAGACCTCCACGGCGGTGGCGGCGACCTGCCGGGCAAACTCTTCCAGAGGGAGCAGGGAGATGTGGGCGGTGCGGTAACCTTCGGTGAGCACCTCCCAACCCCGCTGGTGCCCTGTGAAGTCGTAGAGGTCAAAGTGCCCCGTTTCGCCCCGAGACGTCACAAACACCAGGCCTTCGGTCAGGGCATAGGTGCGGTCAATGGCGGAACCCTCCGAACTCACAAACACCTCCCGCACCAGTGCAGTGCCCCCGATAACGGTGTTGAAGGCGACCTGTGGGCTCACCGCAGAGGCGGAACGGGATGCCCGGGTTACCAGGCGCACTACCTCTTCCAGGGGCACGGAGCGGGGGTCTATGCGGAAGGTGGGGGGTATCTGGGTGCGCACCACCGGCACAGTTGCCAGAGGAAGAGCCAGAAGGCTTTTGCCGAGAGCGCTGAAGGCGGTGGCGATACGATGCTTCGCCTGGGCATTGGCACGGGCACGGGCATAGGCGTGGCGCACCGCCTCCCGCAGGACCTTATCCACACGGGCGAGGTCGGCGCTCCCCAGCACCTGCCCGTAGAAGCCCGACGCCATTGCACCGTCCTCGGCCACTACCCGCACCCCAAGCCCCAGGTGGCAATCGGCGGTGCTAGCCTTCTCCGTGCCGTTCTCTGCCACACACGTGCGCACTTCCGTAGCGCCCAGGCGGATGTCGCAGTGCACGCATCCCCTCCGGCGCCTTACCCATGTAGACGCCTGCTCCGCAATGGGCACCAAGGCATCCAGGGCTTCTATCCCGACGGACATGGCACACCTCCCTCTATGACACCGGGTCTTTCCGGCCCAAGCATCAGGGGTGGGAGCGCCTAGAGGGGGCATCCCCCACGGGGAAGGGCGGTAGGATTCGCCCAGGCTACCAGCCTTTCCGGAAGTTCCCCAGCCCCACGGCGGAGAGGCCTTTGGGCAGGAAGGGCGAACGGGTATCCGAATTAGTTCAGGAGGCCCCTCAGACGGGCCACGGCACGGGCGGCTGGCTCATAGTGGGGGTCGCAGTGCAGGGCGTTCTTATAACATTCCAGCGCCCGATACCACTGCCCTTTGCGCTCCCAGATGCGCCCCAGGTTCATCCAGGGGAAGCAGTAATGGTCGTAGCGCTTGGCACGCAGAGCCCGTTCCAACCAAGGAATGGCCTCGTCCAGACGCCCCAGTTCAATCAGGTAGGCACCGATATCGTTGTAAGGGTTGCCGTAGTCGGGGTCCAGTTCGATGGCCTTCAGGCAATACCCAATCGCCTCTTCCAAGCGGCCCAAATAGGAGAGGGCCCATCCCAGGAAGGTGTAGGCCTCCGCCGAGGGGCATATCTCCAGGGAGTGCTGGTAGGCGCGCACCGCCTCCTCCAGACGCCCCTGCATCTGGAGCGCATAGCCTCTCTGGAAATGCTCCCATGCCTCCCGATGGCGCTCCGCATCGGTGTGCACAGGCAACCCCCACGACCCGGCCGCCGTTCTAGTCCCGGCCGAACCCGTCTGCTGTGCCCTTCTCTCTGCAAAAGTGCAGGGCGGTTCCTAACGCCTGCCTCAATTATAGCCTTTCCCTTTCACCTGAAACAACAGGCCTCGGCCCTGCCTCACGGCCCACGCAGGCGGAAGGGGCGCCTCCCTTTGCCTCCGCCGCCTTTAGCCTCCCTGCCTGAAGGGGGCAGGGGGGAGGACCTAAAGCCCCCGTCAAGGTCATATTACACTTTACACTCGGCCTCCTGTGGTGGGTGTCGTTTAGGCGGTTGGAGCGGCCAGCGCCTCGTCTTGCACCTTTTCTAGGGCGTTGGCTACCATAGCGGGGGTGCAGGGTGGGAAAAGCGCACGCCCTGGGGGAGGACGGGCCGTGGAAACCGTTTTATGCAAGGCCCAAGGGTGGCTCCGCCGGCATCGGGTGGACGCATGGCTCCTTTACGACTATCTGGGGAGCAACCCCGTGTTCTGGGCGGTGGTGGGGCGATTGGGGATGGTCACCCGCCCGTGCTGGCTTTTCGTTCCCGCCCGGGGGCGACCCCGGTTGTTGGTGCACGCCGTAGACGCCGGCAAGTTCCGTGCGGTGGGCCTGCCCCTGGTAGTCTTCGCCGGCCGGGCGGAGATGGTGCGCCACCTGCGTCGATGGCTCGGGGGCTTGCGACGGGTGGCCATGGAGTATAGCCCGCAGGGGGCATTGCCCCGGGTGGGGCGTGTGGATGCGGGGACGGTGGAACTGGTGCGGGGGTGTGGTCCGCAAGTGGTGCCCTCCGGCGACCTCTTCCAAGAGGTCGCCTTGCTGGCCACGCCCTCCCAGGAGCAGTCGCACCGGGAGTCCGCCCGACTACTGGGGCAGATTGTTCTGGAGGCCTTCGCTTACCTGGGAGGAAACCTGTCCGGGGCGCTGACCGAATGGGATGTCGCCCGGTTCATCCGCCAGCGCTTCGCCGACTTGGGCCTGGAGAGCACGGAAGGGCCGATAGTGGCGGCCAACGCCCACTCCAGCGACCCCCATTATGAGCCCTCCCCCTCCACCTCGGCCCCTATACGGCAGGGAGATTGGGTGCTCATCGACCTGTGGGCACGGCTGAGAGGGGAAGAGACCTTCTACGCCGACATTACCTGGGTAGGGTATGCAGGGCCCGACGTCCCCCCAGCCTACCAGGAGGTCTTCCGGGTGGTCTGCCAGGCTAGGGACACTGCCCTCGCCACCCTTCAGCAGGCGTGGCAAGAAGGAAAGGTGCTCAGGGGATGGCAGGTGGACAGGGTAGCCCGGCGTGTCATCGTCCGGGCAGGATACGGGAAGTATTTCACCCACCGCCTGGGCCACAGCCTGGGGTGCACCGTCCACGGCGACGCCGTCAACCTGGACTCCTGGGAGACCCGGGACACCCGCTCCATCGTCCCCGGCATTGCCTTCACCATAGAGCCGGGCATCTACCTGCCGGCCTTCGGTGTCCGCTCGGAGATAGACGTGTTCTTCACACCCCAGGGGCCGGAGGTTACCAGTCCCGTTCAGCGGGAGATAGTGCGCATCGGCTAGCCCTGCAAGGCTACCCCGCCCGACGCACCCGCAAGGGAACGGTCAACAGCATAGCGAAGATATACAGCCCGGCGGCGTAGTAGAAGACGCTGGGGATCCCCCACGCCTTGGCCACCGCCCCTGCAATAATGGGGGACAGGGAGGAGAAGATAAAGGTCCCCCCAAAGATGAGGCTGACCGATGTGGCCTCAGCGCCAAAAGCGGTAGCGTCCATAGCGGCAGCCAGGATGGTCGCCTGGAGGGCGTAGAAGAACAACCCCAGCGCTACTATCACCCCCACCAGTTCCCAACCCGGCCGTGCCCACGCCAGCAGGAGGGCGAAGAGGGCCAGCAACGCCAGCCCCGGCACCAGCACCGCCTTGCGGCCGAAGCGGTCCGACAGCCACCCTAGGGCCGGCTGGGAGCCGATGCCCATCAGGGTAAGGATGCTGAGCATCAGGCCGGCGAAGGCCGAGGAGTAGTTCAGGTTCTCCCGCAGGTAAATGGGAAGGAAGGTGAGGATGGCCTGCTGGCCCATGGCCCGCACCCCGGCTACCACCAGGAGCACAAGGATGACTTTGTTGGTCAATACACGACCCGCAGCACCGAAATAACCCCGGAGGGTAGGCCTCTCGCCCCCTTCCTGATAGCCGCCGCGCAGGAACCACCATACCCCGAGGGCTAGGAGCACCGCTGGGATGGCGTAGAAGTGGAGCAAGGTGCGCCAGAAGACGGCGAGCAAGAGCACCCCCACGGCCAGGGGCGCAAGGGTGTCGCCAATGCTCCCTCCCACCCCGTGCAAGCCCACGGCGAAGCCTCGCCGGTCGGCCCACCGCCGGGAGAGGACAGAAATAGCGGGGGGATGCCAAATAGCGCCCCCCATGCCCACCAGGGCGACCGCCGGCAGGAGGAGGGCATAGGTGGGGGCAATGCCCACCAGCAGGTAGGCCAACCCTATCCAGGCCATGCTCACCGCCAAAATCAGCGCCCCCTGCCTGCGGAAGAGGTCGGAGATGAAGCCGGCGGGAATATTGGCTGCGCCTCCCGAGATTGCCCGCACGCTGGACAGGGCACCCACCTGCACCGGGTCTAACCCCAGGGTCTGCTTCATCTCAGGGAGCAAAATGACAAAGGATTGCTGATACCAGTGGATAATGGCGTGGCCCAGGGTAAGGCCCCCCAGAAGAAACACCCGCCCGGACCGGAGGCCCGCATGGGGCGGCGCAGTTACCTGTTCCATTGAAACGCCTCCAGGAAAGAAGGTCTGTGGACGATGGTAGCGCTTTTCGTTTCCCTCGGCAACCTCCCCTCTGCTACCATGGGGGGTGAGCCTTTCCCATGGAGACGCTTATGCTCCTGCATCCCGAAGGCGCCGGCATTCCCTCCCATCCCAAACTACGCCCCCTGGATATGCGTTGGGTGCACGCCCAAGACGGCCGGCCCTATCTCCTTCTGCGGGACCCCCTGGGCCTCGCGGGTGCCGACCTGCTGTTCCCTGCCGAGATAGCGCCTCTGCTGTCCCTCATGGACGGGAGCAGGGACCTGGCCACTCTGCACAACGCATTTACCCTGCGCACGGGGCTTCCCATCTCCCTGACCCAGGTGCAGGGGGTCATTGCACGCTTGGAGCAGGCCCTCATGCTGGAGAGTCCTCGCTACCAGGAGGCTCAGCGCCAAGCCCTGGAGCGCTACCGGCGGGCCTCCTACCGCCCCCCGGCACTGGCAGGTGCCGTCTATCCCCCGGAGCCAGAGAGGCTCTTTGCCTTCTGCCAGCAGGCGTGGGAGGCGGTGCGCCAGCAGGGCGCTCCGGAGGCTCCGTCGGCTCCCGTGGTGGGGATCCTCTCTCCTCATATTGACTATCAGCGGGGGTGGCCGGTTTACGCCAAGACCTGGGGCGTGGCCTCTTCGGCCCTGCGGGAGGTGGACACGGTGATTATCTTGGGGACGGATCACCAGGGAGGGGCGGGGAGCATCACCCTGACCCGCCAGCACTACGCTACGCCCTGGGGGGTGCTTCCCACCGACCGCACACTGGTGGACGCCCTGGCGGAGGCCATTGGCCCCGAGACCGCCTTCGCCGAGGAACTGCACCACGCCGGCGAGCACTCCATTGAACTGGCCCTGGTGTGGCTCCACTATGCCCTGGGGAGGCGGCAGGTATCGGTGCTTCCGGTGCTGTGCGGGCACTTCGGCCACTGGATGTCCAACGGACTTACCCCGTCCCAGGACCAGCGCCTGGAGCGCTTTATCCAGACGCTACGGGAGATGCTCCACCGCAGGCGATGGGTGGTGGTGGCAGCGGGCGACCTGGCCCATGTGGGGCCGGCCTTCGGCGACCCCTTGCCCTATGACCTGGCAAGCAGGGCACGCCTGAGGGAGGCCGACCAGGCCCTCCTGGCTACCCTCGCTCAGGGCGATGCCGAAGCATTCTTCCGGGTGGTGCAGGGGGAGCAGGACCATCGGAAGATATGTGGGCTCTCCTGCGTCTACCTGGCACTGCGCCTTGTGGGGCCATCGGTGTCGGGCTATGTGGTGGACTATGCCCAGTGCCCCGCCGATAGCCAGGGCACCTCCCTGGTGAGCATCGCCGGCCTACTGTGGACCGGCAGGCCCCGCCTGATCGTGGCCAGATAGTGTCGTCTGTTGGGAGGAAGAGGCCATGCCCGCACCCCAGGAGGAGGGGGATGTCTACACCATCCAGGTGGTAGGGTTCAACTTCCGCCCGGCACCGCCGGAGCAGGGAGGGTATGGTCTTATCCTCCAGACGACCCGTGGCGAGATTTTCGGTATCTATCACCCTGTGCCGGGTGCCCAGGAGGGGGTGTTGTGGGTATGGGGGGTGCGAGGCGGGGTAGATGGCCCCGCCAACGGGTGCTACCGCATCTTGGCCCAGGAACTGGCCCGCGAGCACCGCATCGCCTCCCTCCGTTTGGACTACCGCTGGCCGGGTGTCCTCCACGAGTGCGTTCTGGATGCTCTGGCTGGCCTCACCTTCCTGAAGGGGATGGGGATAAAGCGGGCGGCGCTGGTGGGGCACTCCTTCGGGGGGGCGGTGGTCATCGCCTCTGCCCCTTTCAGCGACATCTCGGCGTGCGTGGTTGCCCTTTCTACCCAGACCTATGGGGCGCACGGGGCGGGGGGTGTGTCCCCCAGGCCTCTTCTGCTGGTGCATGGGGAGGAGGACACCCATCTTCCCCCCTCCTGCTCCCGCATGGTCTACGGCTGGGCGCGGGAACCGAAGGAGTTGGTGCTTTTGCCGGGGGCGGGCCATAGCCTGCGGGAGTGTGCGGATGTCCTTCTTCCCCTGCTCAAGGGCTGGCTCCTGCGCCACCTTCGGCCCTCGCCTCCGGTGTCGTCGTCCGGGTAGGGTGGAGACAGGCGTGGCCTTGTCCCCCCTGTGGCGCTTTGGGGATAGGGTTATAGGGTCGCCCAGGCCTCCGGGGCTGTGGTAAGTTGCGCTCCGGGCTGGTATAATAAACTCTTGGCTTCCCATGGTGAGAACTTACCGGAACGCCCGCTTGCACCACCGCCCGGCCCGAACGGCGCAGGCCCAGGCCTCCGGCATAACCATTAAGACGCCGGCGGAACGGGAGGCCATGCGTCGTGCGGGTCAGGTGGTGGCTCTGGTGCTGGAGCGTCTGGGCAAGGCCCTGGAGCCGGGCATGCGCACACGCGACCTGGACGCCCTGGCTGCCCAGGTGATTCGGGAGGCGGGGGCACGGCCCGCCTTCCTGGGCTACCGCGGCTTTCCGGCGGTGGTGTGCGTCTCCCTTAATGAGGAGATTGTGCACGGCATCCCCGGGGAGCGGGTTATCCAGGAGGGCGACCTGGTGAAAATAGACGCTGGAGCGGTTGTGGACGGCATGTATGCCGACGCTGCCCGCTCCTTCCCTGTGGGCAAGGTGTCCCCCAGCGTGAAGGCGCTGGTAGAGGTAACCCGCAATGCCTTGGAGGTGGGCATTGGCCAGGCTCGCCCCGGGGGAAGCGTGGGGGATATCGGCTATGCTATTCAGCGGTATGTGGAGGACAGGGGGTATGCGGTGGTGCGGGAGTATGTGGGGCACGGCATCGGGCGGAACCTGCACGAAGAGCCGGCTGTGCCCAACTATGGGGTTCCCGGAGATGGACCCCGCCTCCTCCCCGGGATGGCCATCGCCATCGAGCCTATGGTAAACATAGGCACCTATTGGACCCGTGTCCTGGACGATGGGTGGACGGTGGTAACCGCCGATGGGAGCCTGTCTGCCCACTTTGAAGACACCCTTATCATTACCGAGGATGGACGAGAGGTGGTAACACGCTACAATGGAAAGTAGGTCGGGAGTGGCTATGGCCAAAAAAGAGACCATAGAAGTGGAGGGTGTTGTCGAAGAGGCGCTCCCCAATGTAACCTTCAAGGTGAAACTGGCCAATGGGCATACGGTGCTGGCCCACGCCTCGGGCAAGATTCGGATGAACTTCATCCGCATCCTGCCGGGAGATAGGGTGCTAGTGGAGTTGTCGCCTTACGACCTCACCCGTGGGCGCATCACCTACCGCTTCAAGTAAGGGGGCTGTGGGCATGGAAGTCCAGCCTTCGGTGAAACGGCGGTGCGAGAAGTGTAAAATCGTCCGGCGCAAGGGGGTCGTGCGGGTCATCTGCACCAACCCCAAGCACAAACAGCGCCAGGGGTAGGCGAAAGGAGCGAGGATGGCCCTGGTAGCAGGGGTGAACATTCCGGATAATAAGCGGGTTACCATCGCCCTGCGTGCCCTTTACGGCATCGGGCCAACGCTGGCGGAGCGCATCGTCCAGCAGGCGGGCATTGCAGGGAATCCGAAGGTGCGGGAACTCACCGAGGAGCAGTTGGCCCGTATTCGGGACATTATTGACAAGAACTACAAAGTTGAGGGGAATGTCCGGCGTGAAGTGCAGATGAACATCCGCAGGAAGATAGAGATTCGTTGCTACCAGGGCCTGCGCCACCAGCGGGGCCTGCCTGTGCGGGGGCAACGCACCCGCACCAACGCCCGCACCCGCAAAGGCCCTCGCAAGACCGTGGCCGGCCGCCGCCGTGCCACCGCCAAGAAATAACCCCAAGGGCAGTGCCCGGGAGGTTGCGCACCTATGCCACAAACCAAAGGCCGTCGCCGGGAGCGGAAGGTCGTTCCGGTGGGGCGCGCGTATATCCACGCCACCTTCAACAACACCGTTGTTACCCTTACGGACCTGCAGGGGAACGTTATCGCCTGGGGGAGCGCCGGGACTGCGGGCTTCCAGGGCGCCCGCAAAGGGACGGCCTATGCTGCCCAGAAGGCGGCGGAGGACGCCGCCCGTAAGGGCATGGAGCACGGCCTGCGCCAGGTGGAGGTGTGGGTAAAAGGCCCCGGCCCCGGCCGGGAGGCGGCTATCCGCTCCCTGCAAGCCGCCGGCCTCACCGTTACCGCCATTCGGGACGTTACCCCCATCCCTCATAACGGGTGCCGCCCCCCTAAGCGGCGCCGCGTGTAGGATCCAAGCGAGGAGAAGAGCATGGGCCGTTACACAGGGCCGGTGTGTCGTCTTTGCCGTCAAATCGGCGATAAGTTGTTCCTCAAGGGGGACAGGTGCTACGCCAAATGCCCCCTGGAGCGCCGACGGCGTCCACCGGGCATGCATGTCGCCCGCCGACGGAAGATGTCGGACTATGGCTTGCGCCTGCGGGAGAAGCAGAAGGCCAAATACATCTACGGCCTCCTGGAGAACCAGTTCCGTCGGTATGTGGAAACCGCCCGCCGACAGACGGGAGAAACGGGCCAGGCCCTCCTCCGCCTTCTGGAGCGCCGTCTGGACAACGTGGTCTTCCGTCTAGGCTTCGCCGATTCCCGTCGGCAGGCCCGCCAACTGGTCCGTCACGGCCACATCCTGGTCAACGGCAAAAAGGTGGACATCCCCTCCTACCTGGTGCGGGTAGGGGACACGATAACCTGGCAGGAGTCCAGCCGTCAACTGCCTATGGCGCAGGCTGTGGCCCAGAACGGCCCCAAACGGGAGGTGCCGGCGTGGCTCTCCCTGGAACGGGAGCACCTCACGGGGAAGGTGCTGTCTTTGCCTCAGCCCGCCGACCTGGATGTGCAGATAGATACCCGCCTGATCGTGGAGTTCTATTCCCGCTAACCTCTTTCTTGGCGGACATCATGATGGGAATGGCGTAGTGCAAACACGCCTCCGAGGGGTGGTTACTGTGGAGCCTGTAAGCATCTTCGGCCAGCAGGAGAAAACGGAAACCCAGAGGCCCGTCCTGC
>BEHZ01000024.1 GCA_002923335.1 bacterium HR23
TGGTTGCCTCCCGATGGGTCAGGAGAGAAGGGGGGTTCTCCCGATGCATAGCCCGCAGGATACCGCCGTATTTGGGCTGTTCTACCGCCGCCGGCGTGGGCGTGGGAGTGGGGAGGGTAACGGGGGTGGGCGTGGGGGTTACGCCGGGCTGAGCGGGGGCGGACACGGGGGTAGGGGTGGCAACAGGCGCCGGCGCAGCCGGGGCTCGGGTGGGAGTGGGCGTAGCCGGGGCGGGAGCGGCACGGCAGGCTGCAAGCGCCAGCACCACGAGCGCCGCCAGTCCACCTACAAGGAGCGTCGGATACTTTCGGAAGCGCACCATAACCTCCTCTCCTTACGGGTCTACAGCCCTCTCAGTGTAAGGCCCTGCAACGCAGAGCGTCAAGGGAAAGGCAAGGGCCCTCCGTTTTTATCTTACGCTCCCCCACACCCATCGGATTTGCCCCCTCGGCAGTCCCCTTTTCCTCAAGACACAACGAATCTGTCCACCATCCTAAAATTACGGAACCCCCGGGGGGCCCCCCGCGCTGTAGAATACATCTGACGATACCCAAGGAACCTGGGGATGGGGCGCTGGCTGTTGGTGCGCCACGGTGAAAGCACCTGGAACCGGGAGAGGCGTCTGCAGGGCCAGCAGGACCCGCCACTAAGCGAGGAGGGGCGTCGGCAGGCCCACGCCCTGCGCCTGCGCCTGGCCCCACTCCCCTTTTCCCAGGCCTACGCCAGCGACCTGCAGCGCTGTGCCGAGACCGCCCGCATCCTGCTGGAGGGGCGTTCCACCCCCCTCACCCTCACACCGGCCTTGCGGGAGTTCCGCTTCGGCCCCTGGGAAGGGAAACTCTACGACACCCTCGCCCAGGAGGACCCCCACCGCTTCCGCCTCTTCCTGGCCGGCGACCCGGCCTTTGACCCCCCTCCCGGGGGAGAGACACGGCAAGAGGTGCTGCAGCGGGTGCACGCCTTCATCGCCCAGGCGCTGGAACGCCACCCCGGCCAGGATATCCTCATCGTCTCCCACGGCGGGTGCTTGCGGGCGCTGGTAGTCGCCCTCTTGGGTCTGCCGGTCCAGGTCCTCTGGCGCTTTCGCCTGGCCCCCGCCAGCCTCAGCATCGTAGAGGTGGGTGGGCAGGGCGCCCTGCTGGTCGCCTGGAACGATGCATCTCACTACCTCAACGGCGCCCTGCCCCGCACAGGCGGGCCGGCGGTATAGGAGAAAGGCATGCCCAGGATAGAGCGGGCCCGTATAGATGCCCTGGCTCAACAGGTGGGGCTGGCCCTGGTGGGGTGCGCCTCCGCCGACGCCTTTTTGGAGGCGCGGGATGTGGCTCTGGAGCGTCTGCGCCAGGGGCTTATGGGCACCCTCCCCTGGTATCACGAAGAGCGCATCCTCCGCGGCACCGACCCCCAGGTCATCCTGCCGGGCGCCCGCTGCATCATCGCCGTGGCGGTGAGTTACTGGACGCCGGCGGAGCCTGCCCCCCGTCCCCTCACAGGGCGGGTCGCCCGCTACGCCTGGGGCCAGGACTACCACAAGGCCCTCAAGGAGCGCCTGCGGGCGCTTATGCGCCTGCTGGAACGGGAGGTAGGCCCCTTCCGCTGGAAGGTGTATGTGGACGATGGCCCTCTCCTGGAGCGGGAGGTGGCCAGGCGTGCAGGGATGGGCTGGTTCGGCAAGAACACCAACATCCTCACCCCCATCGGCTCCTGGGTGTTCCTGGGAGAGGTCATCACCGACCTGGTGATACCCCCCTCCCCACCCCTGAAGAAGACCTGCGGACGGTGCTCCGCCTGCCTGCCTGCCTGCCCCACCGGCGCCCTTATCGCCCCCTATGTCCTGGACAGCAGGCGCTGTATCGCCTACCTGACCATTTAGCACCGTGGCCCCATCCCCCGGGACTTGCGCCCCCTCATAGGCGACTGGGTCTTCGGGTGCGATATCTGCCAGGAGGTCTGCCCGGTGAACCGCAAGGCCCGGCCCGCTTCGCTCCCGGAGTTCCAGCCCAACCCCGCCCACCAGCGCCTGGACCTCCTGGACATCCTCTCCCTCTCGGAGGAGGCTTTTCAGGAGCGCTTTCGGGGCACCAGCATCCGCCGGGCGACACGGGTGGGCCTCCAGCGCAACGCCTGCGTTGTCCTGGGCAACCTGAGCGACCCCTCAGCGGTGCCGGACCTAGCCCGTGTCCTGCGGGAGGGGGAAACCCTGGTGCGGGGCCACTCCGCCTGGGCCTTGGGGCGCATTGGGGGGACACGGGCGGTGCACGTCTTGGAGGAGGCCCTGCGCCACGAGCAGGACCCCTGGGTGGCCGAGGAGATTCGCCTGGCCCTGCAGGAAGCCGGTGCCCGTGCCCCCGCCACCGCCTCCTGAAGGCCCTTCACCCCTACCTGGAGCAGGCCTCCAGGCAGCCTTCTGGCCAACCCCAACCCCTTCCGCCCTTGCCAAAGGGCCTCTCTGCCCCTATGATGAACTGGGAGGGACGGGCATGGAAGTGATTCTGGGCTCGCCACGGGGCTTCTGCGCAGGGGTGGTGCGGGCCATTGACGTGGTGGCACTGGCCCTTCAGCGCTTTGGCCCCCCTGTATATGTGAAGCACCAGATCGTCCACAACCCCACGGTGGTCGCCTCCCTGGAGGCCAAGGGGGCCATCACCGTGGAGGATGTGGAGGAGATACCCCCCGGCTCGGTCGTGGTCTTCTCCGCCCACGGCTCGCCCCCCGAGGACTACCGAAAAGCCCAGGCCCGCAACCTGCGGGTCATAGATGCCACCTGCCCCCTGGTTACCAAGGTCCACAACGAGGCCCGCCGCTTCCATCGGGAGGGCAAGCGCATTATCCTCATCGGCCACCGGGGGCATCAGGAGGTGCGGGGCACCATGGGCCAGGCCCCCATGCTCCTGGTGGACGAGCGGGAGGGGGTCCACCTGCCCGATTGGGACGCCAACACCGAGGTGGCCGTCCTCACCCAGACCACCCTCTCGGTGGACGACACGGCCCGAGCGGTGGAGGCCATCCGCCAGCGCTTCCCCAAGGCCCTCATCCGGAACGACCTCTGCTACGCCACCACCAACCGCCAGGCGGTGGTCAAGGCTCTGGCCAAAGAGGCGGATGTGATCCTGGTCATCGGCGCCCGCAACTCCTCCAACTGCAACCGCCTGCGGGAGGTGGCTTCCGCCCAGGGCGTCCCCGCCTACCTGGTAAACGGCCCCGAAGAGATTCGCCCGGAGTATCTCAACGGCGCCCAACGGGTGGGAGTCATCTCCGGGGCCAGCACCCCCGAAAGCCTGGTGCAGGCGGTGGTGAACGCCCTGCGCCCCCAGCGCATCCGCCACCTTACCCTGGCCGAAGAGGACATCACCTTTGTCCTCCCCAGAGAACTGCGGGAGGAGGCCCCCACCCCCTAACCTGGGAGGCGACATGCTCGCGCAACGCATGACCCGCCTGGGCACCGAGACCGCCTTTGAGGTGTTGGCCCGTGCCAAAGCCTTGGAGGCCCAGGGACGAGACATCATCCATCTGGAGATCGGCGAACCCGATTTCCCCACCCCCCGTCATATCCTTGAGGCGGCCTACCAGGCCCTGCAGAACGGCTACACCCATTACACCCCTTCGGCCGGCCTCCCCGAGGTGCGGGAGGGCATCGCCCGCCACGCCAGCAGACGCCTGGGCATCCCTATCAAGCCCGAGCAGGTGGTCATTACCCCAGGGGCCAAGCCCATTATCTTCTACACCGTCCTTGCCCTGGCCGAAGCGGGAACGGAGGTCATTTACCCCGACCCGGGGTTCCCCATTTACGCCTCGGTGGTCTCCTTTTGCGGGGCACGGCCGGTGCCCCTGCGCCTTGACCCCGCCCGTGGCTACCACCCCGATTTGGACGACCTGGAGCGCAAACTCTCCCCCCGCACCCGCCTGCTTATCCTCAACTCCCCGCACAACCCCACCGGGTCCGCCCTGACCTCCGAGGAACTGGAGGCCATCGCCGGCCTCCTGCGCCGATGGGAGCAGGTGTTTGTCCTTTCCGACGAGGTGTATCGGGCCATCCTTTACAATGGCCGGCACCACAGCATCGCCTCCCTCCCCGATATGGCCCACCGCACCATCGTCCTGGACGGCCTCTCCAAGACCTACGCGATGACGGGTTGGCGCTTGGGATGGGGCATCTTCCCAACGGAGTTGGTGGAGCCGGTGGTGCGCCTGGTTACGAACAGCGTCTCCTGCGCCCCCGCCTTCATCCAGAAGGCAGCCCTCTCCGCCCTGGAAGGCCCCCAGGATAGCGTCCACGCCATGGTGGCCGAGTTCCGGGCACGGCGGGACCTCATCGTGGAGGGCCTGCGCTCCCTGCCGGGAGTGGTATGCCCCCTGCCGGAGGGGGCCTTCTACGCCTTCCCCGACATCCGCCAAACGGGGCTGACCAGCCGGGAGTGGGAAGTGCGGGCGCTGGAGGAGGCGGGCGTCGCCCTCCTGTCGGGCACCGCCTTCGGCCAGTATGGGGAGGGGTTCATCCGCCTCTCCTATGCCAACTCCCGGCAGAACATCGCCCGTGCTCTGGAGCGCCTGGAGGCTCTCCTGAAACGGGCACGCCGGTAGATACGCTATGTCCACCCCTACCTGGCTTCCCGCCGGCAAAATCCCCCGGGAGAAGGCCCAAGAGGTGGAGGCCCGCCTGCGCCCCAGGGTGAAGGGCGAGGTGCGCTTTGACGCCTACGCCCAGGCCCTCTACAGCACCGACGCCTCCATCTACCAGATGGTGCCGGTGGGAGTGGTACTCCCCCAGGACCCTGAGGATGTGCTGGCGGTGGTGGAGGCGTGCCGGGATGTGGGTGTGCCCCTTCTACCTCGCGGCGGGGGCACCAGCCTGGCCGGCCAGGGGTGCAACCACGCCGTGGTGATAGACTTCACCAAATACATGAACCGTGTCCTGGAGGTGAACCCCCACGAAAGGTGGGCACGGGTGCAACCCGGCATCACCATCGACGAACTCAACTTCGCCGTCCGCCCCTATGGCCTCCACTTCGCCCCGGACCCCACCACCACCAACCGGGCCACCGTGGGCGGGGCTATCGGCAACAACTCCTGCGGTGCCCATTCTATCCTTTATGGCAAGACCGTTGACCATGTGCTGGCCCTAGAGGCCATCTTGGCCGACGGCACCCCCACCCTCTTCCGCCCCCTTTCTCCCCAGGAGTGGGAGGCCAAACTCGCCCAGCCCGGCCTGGAAGGGCAGGCCTACCGCACCCTTCAACGCCTGGCGCGGGACTATCGGGACGAAATCCTGCGCCGATACCCTAAAATCCAGCGCCGGGTCGGGGGCTACAACCTGGACCTCTTCCTGGAAGGAGAGACCAACCTCTCCCGGCTTATCGTCGGCTCCGAGGGCACTCTGGCGGTCTATACCGCCGCCACGGTGCGCCTCACGCCCCTCCCCCAACGCACCGGCCTGGCCATCTTGCACTACCACAGCCTCTTTGCAGCGGGGGAAGACACCCCGCCCCTCCTGGAAGAGCACCCTTCGGCCATTGAACTGGTGGGCGACACCATCCTCCGCCAGGCCCGCACCCAGTTGAGCCTGGCACGGCGCATGGGCTTTGTGGAGGGCGACCCCGGGGCCATCCTCATCGTGGAGGTATTTGGAGAGAACGAGAAGGAGGTGCAGGCCCGCCTGGAGCGCATCCGAACCAGCGCCCAGCGCCGCGGCCTGGCTTATGCCGTTACCTTTGCCATTACCCCCGCCCAGCAGGCAGATGTATGGGCAGTGCGCCGTGGGGGGTTGGGCCTGCTCATGGGCATCAAGGGCGACACCAAGCCCCTCCCCTTCGTGGAAGACACCGCTGTGGACCCCACACGCCTGCCGGAGTTCATCCGCCGGTTTGATGCGGTGGTGCGCTCCCACGGCACCTCCGCCACCTACTACGGTCATGCCAGCGTTGGGTGCCTGCATATCCGTCCCCTGATCAACCTGAAGACCCCCGAGGGCCTCCAGAGGATGGTGGGCATCGCCAACGACATCGCCGACCTGGTGCTGGAGTTCGGGGGTGCCCTTTCGGGGGAGCACGGCGATGGGCGGGTGCGGGGCGTCTTCAACGAGAAGATGTTCGGCCCCCGCCTTTACCAGGCCTTCCGGGAACTGAAGCGGGCCTTTGACCCCCAGGGCATCCTGAACCCCGGCAAGATCGTGGACTGCCCCCCTATGACGGAGGACCTGCGCTTCTCTCCCTCCTACCGCACCATGCCCCTCCGCACCCACCTGGACTTCTCGGCGGACATGGGCTTTGACCGTGCCGTGGAGATGTGCAACGGGGTAGGGGCGTGTCGGAAGGTGCTCACCGGCACCATGTGCCCATCCTATATGGTCACCCGGGAGGAGGAGCATTCCACCCGTGGGCGGGCCAACGCCCTGCGGGCGGTGCTCTCGGGCCTCCTGCCCCCTAGTGAGTTCACCAGCCCTCGCCTCTACCAGGTGCTGGACCTCTGCCTGGAGTGCAAAGGGTGCAAGGCGGAGTGCGAATCCAGCGTGGATATGGCCAAACTCAAGTATGAGTTCCTGGCCCACTACTACAAGGCCCACGGCTGGCCTTTGCGGGCACGCCTCTTCGCGCACATCGCCACCCTGGGGAGGCTCGGAAGCGCCCTTGCACCCCTGTCTAACTGGGCCTCGGCCTCGCTGGTGGGGCGCTGGGCCCTGGAGCGCATCGGCATTCACCCCCGACGCCCCCTCCCCCCCTTCGCCCGTCCCACTTTCTCCGTCTGGTTCCGTGGGCATACGCCCTATCCTGGTGCGGGGCGCAAAGGGGAGGTGGTGCTCTTCCACGACACCTTTATGGACTACCACTACCCCTCGGTAGGGCGGTCGGCGGTCGCCCTGCTGGAGCGGGCAGGCTATCGGGTCCTCCTGGCGCCCAAGGTGTGTTGCGGCCGGCCCATGATCTCCAAGGGGATGCTGGAGCGGGCACGGGAGCACGCACGGCGGAATGTGGAAACCCTTTTCCCCTACGCCCAGCGGGGCATCCCTATTGTGGGGTGCGAACCCTCGTGCCTGCTGACCCTGCGCGACGAGTATCCCGACCTACTCCCCGGCGACCCCAGGGCCCAAGCGGTGGCCCGCCAGGCGGTGCTCCTGGACGCCTTCCTGGTGCGCCTGACCGAGGAGGGCGGACTAGATATCCCCTGGAAGCCCTACCCCGGCAAGGTGCTCTTCCACGCCCATTGCCACCAGAAGGCCCTGGTGGGGTATGAGGCGTCCCTCAAGGCCTTGCGGCTGGTGCCCCAGGCCCAGGTGGAGTTTATTGACGCCGGGTGCTGTGGCATGGCCGGCGCCTTCGGCTTCGAGCGGGAGCATTACGATATCTCCCTGAAGATAGGGGAGAGGAGGCTTTTCCCGGCGGTGCGGAGCAATCCGGGGGCAAAGGTGGTGGTAACGGGAGTCTCGTGCCGGCAGCAGATAGAGCACGGGACAGGGGTGCGCCCCCTGCACCTGGCAGAGTTCCTGGCCCAACAGATGGCCCAGGGCTAGGGCCAAGTGCGTCCGAACTCGGCCCGCTTCACAATGCGCCCCGTGAAAGTCTGGGCAGTCTGCAGGGCCAGCCACACCGCCGACGGCCCCATGGCCTCGGGCGGTTCGTATTCCGACCAGTCAAAGTCCTTGGGACGGGTGAGCACCGCCCCCTCGGTCTTGATAAGGCCGGGGTCCAGGGCGTTGACGGCGATGTTATACCGCCGCACCTCCTCGGCCAGGCCCAGGGTAAACATGTTCAGCCCCGCCTTGCTCACCCCATAGTGCACCCCGCCGGGCACCACCCTCTCCCCCGCCCGGGAGGTGATGTTGATGATGCTCCCCTGCCTCTGCTGCATCATGGTAGGGAGCACATACTTACAGCAGAGGAAAGGCCCCCGCAGGTTCACACGCATAATCAGATCCCAATGGCGTGTCTCGGTCTCCACGATGGGGGTGCGAAGGGTAACGCCGGCGTTGTTCACCAGCACATCTATGCGTCCCCACCTCTGGAGCACCTGAGCGACCATCCCCCTCACCTGCTCCTCGTCGGTTACATCGCAACGGATAGGCAGGGCCTCGCCCCCCAGGGCCTGTATCTCCTCGGCCGTCTGGTAGATGGTGCCGGGGAGGCGTCCGGGAGCCTCGCTGCGTGCCACCACCGCCACCTTCGCACCCTCCCGTGCATAGGCCAGGGCGATGGCCTTGCCAATGCCCCGACTGCTCCCCGTAACGATGGCGACCTTTCCCGCTAACCGCATGGCGTCTCCTTTCTCGCCTCCCCCTGCATACCTAATGATACCTGGGACACAGAGGCCACAGCCTTTTCCCCTTGCCCCGCCTTTGCTAGACTGGGAGAAGGTGCCTTGGACAAGGAGGCAGCATGCCTGAACTCCCCGGCCGGCCCGAGTTCTGGAATGTAGGCTATCCCCTCTGGGGGGCGCTGAACTACCTCACCCTTCTGGTAGCCTTCGGGTTTCTGGCGTGGGGGCTGTGGAAACGGTGGCGCATCTGGCGGTTGGGCAAACCCAACCCCGACCTGGGCCCCTGGGGGCCACGCCTGTGGCGCTCCCTGCGCCTGGGCTTCCTGGACCTCTTCGGGCATCGGCGCTTCCTGAAGAAGGAACTTTACCCCGGCCTCATGCACTTCTTCCTCTTCTGGGGGGCCACCTTCCTGGTCATCGCCACCACCCTGGGGGCCATTGAGTTCAACTGGCACAAATACATCTCCCGCTTCACCGGCATTGAGTTCCCCACCGCCTACGCCCGCACCTACACCTCCTTCCTATGGGATATCCTGGGCGGAGGTTTCGCCGCCCTAGGGGTGGGCATGGCCTTGGTCCGCCGATACATCCTCCGCCCCCCTCGCCTGAACACGGTGCTGGACGACGGCATCGTCCTGGCCTTCATCGCCCTGCTGGTGCTCACCGGCTTTCTGGTGGAGGGCCTGCGCTGGTCTGCCAACCCCCCGGAGAAAAGGTGGATGGAGCCCCTGGGCCTTCTCTTCTCCCTCCCCTTCCGGGGCATGGAGACGGGATGGCAACTGGCCCTGCATAAAATCTTCTACGCCTCCCATGTCAGCCTCTATTCCGGCGCCCTGGCCTACGCCGCCATTCGCTTCAGCAAGTTCACCCATATGGTCGTTAGCCCCGTCAATGCGGTGCTCCGCTCCAGCCGGCCCCTGGGTGCCCTGCGCCCGATGGGCGACCTGGCCACCCTGGAGCGCTTCGGGGCCAAGGACATCACCGACTTCACCTGGAAGGGCCTGCTGGACTTTGACGCCTGCACCAACTGTGGGCGGTGCCAGGATCAGTGCCCCGCCTGGGCCAGTGGGAAGCCCCTCTCCCCCCGCCAACTCATCCAGAGCCTCAAGGCCTATATGGAAGAGCGTGCCCCCGAAATCCTCTCGGCACGGGCACAGGGGGCCGACCCGCCGGAGCCACAGCGCCGTATGGTGCAAGATGTGGTAACCGAAGAGGTTGTGTGGTCCTGCACCACCTGCCGGGCGTGCATGGAGGCCTGCCCCGTCTACATTGAGCATATTGACCACATCGTGGATATGCGCCGATACCTGGTGCTGGAGGAATCGTCCCTCCCCGGCACCGCCCTGCAAGCCCTGCAGAGCATGGAAACCCGAGGGCACCCCTGGCGGGGCACTCCCTTCACACGCACCGATTGGGCCAAGGGGCTGGGGGTGAAGACCCTGGCGGAGGACCCCGATGCGGATGTGCTCCTGTGGGTAGGGTGCACCCCCGCCCTGGAGCAGAGGAGCCAGGGCATAGCCCGTGCCGCAGCACGCCTTTTGCAACGGGCAGGGGTGCGCTTCGCCATCCTGGGCGATGAGGAGGTATGCACCGGCGATCCCGCACGGCGTATGGGCAACGAATACCTCTTTCAAATCCTGGCCCAGCAGAACATCCAGACCTTCCAGCGCTACGGGGTCAAGACCGTTCTGACCCTGTGCCCCCACTGCTTCAACACCCTGAAGAACGAATACCCCCAACTGGGCTGGAAAGCCGAGGTGGTGCACTACACTACCTTCATCGCCTCCCTTATCCAGCAGGGGAAACTGCGCCCCCTCCGGCCGGTGCACACCACCCTGGCCTACCACGACTCCTGTTACCTGGGACGGCACAACGGCATCTACGACGAGCCTCGGGCCATCGCCCGCTCCATCCCCGGCGTGCGCCTGGTGGAAATGGAGCCTCGGTGCCGGGAGCGGGGCTTCTGCTGCGGCGCCGGCGGGGGCCGCATGTGGATGGAAGAGACGGGCCAGCGGGTGAACCGCATCCGCACCGACCACTTCCTGGCCACAGGCGCCGAGACGGTGGGCGTCTCCTGCCCCTTCTGCCTCCAGATGCTCACCGAGGGCATCAGCGCCAAGGGCCAGGCGGAGCAGAGGAAGGCCAAAGACCTCCTGGAGGTCCTGGTGGAGAGCGTGGAAGGCAACGGCCCGCCCCCTCCCGCACACCCTTAGGGCCCCTTAGAGAGCCGGATATAGGGAGCACATGCGGGTATCTCCGCGGGACAGACCCTCTCCCCACCCCTTCCCCTTCACCACCTTCGCCTCCCTGGCCATTCGGGACTACCGCTACCTGTGGCTGGGGCAACTCATCACCTCCCTGGGCCAGTGGATGGACCAGGTGGCCCGGGGGTGGCTTATGTATTCGCTCACCCGCTCTGCCCTGGACTTGGGCCTGGTGATGGCGCTCCGAGGCATCCCCTTCTTGCTCTTCGGCATCCTGGCGGGCGTGGTGGCCGACCGCTATGGGCGCAAGGCCCAACTCCTTCTCTCCCAGAGCACCAACGCCCTCTTGAACCTGGCCCTGGCTCTCCTGGTGGCAACCCATCGCATCCAGCCCTGGCATGTGTATCTCACCGCCTTCCTGGCGGGCACTGTGCAAGCCTTCCAGCAACCCGCCCGCCAGTCCCTCATCAACGACCTGGTGGGGCGGGAGCACCTGATGAACGCCGTCGCCCTGAACTCCGCCGCCCTGAACCTCTCCCGTAGTCTGGGCCCGGCCATTGCAGGGGGCATGATCACCTTTATCGGGGTAGACGGCAGTTATTTCCTGCAGGCGGGGGTCTACGCCCTGGCGACGCTGTGGACGGTGCAGATGCGTGTGCCCAGGGAGCGGGAGCAGGCCCTCCAGGCGCAAAGCCGACGAGTCTCCTTCCTGGGGAGCCTCGGAGAAGGGTTCGCCTACCTGCTGACCCACCGGGTCATCCTGGCCCTGGTGCTGTTGGGCGTGGTGCCCCTCATGCTGGGGATGCCCTTCACCTCCCTGATGCCCATCTTCGCCGTGGACATCCTGAAGGTGGGCGCCAGCGGGCAGGGGCTTATGCTGACGGGCGTAGGAGTGGGGGCACTGGTGGGAGCGGTGGTCGTCGCCTCCCAGGGCAGGGCCCGCACCAAAGGGCTGTATCTGCTGGGGGCATCGGCCCTTTTCGGTGTGAGCCTTGTCTTCTTTTCCCGCTCCCAGTGGCTGGCTATGGCGGTTGGCTTTGGCTTTCTGGCGGGCTTTTTCAACACCGCCTACACCACCCAGACCCAGACCGCCCTCCAGATGCTGTCCCCCGACCACATGCGGGGGCGCATCCTCAGCCTCTTCCTGCTGAACCGGGGGCTGGTGCCCGTGGGGAGCATCCTGGCGGGGGCGCTGGCCCACGCTTTGGGGGCACCCACCGCCGTAGCACTGATGGGCGGTGCCGTCGCCCTCTGCACCCTGGCTATCGCCCTGGCGGTGCCCGGCCTACGACGGCTGAGCCTGGGCTAGCCTTTTAGGCGCCGGCGGGCCATCCCCGGGTATGGCGCGCCGGACGCTGAGGGGTTATACTGGGAGCAGACACCATTGGCCTGTGCGGAGAGAGGGTATGCCCCTATACGAATATCGGTGCACGGTGTGTGGGAACCGCTTTGAACGCTTGCGCCCCTTCAGCCAGGTGAATGAGCCGGCCGCCTGCCCCGACTGCGGTGGGGAGAGCCGACGCCTCCTCTCGGTCTTCTCCGCCTTCTCCGCCGGCGCCTCTGGGGAGACGCAGGCTATCGCCGGCACCGGGGGGTGCGCCGGATGCGCAGGCGGGGCGTGCGCCTCCTGCTCCCACGGCGTGTAACCCCGGACGGGCATTGGGGGAAAACCACAGGCGCCCGCCTGGCCCGGCAGGAGGCTGTTCACCTCCTGGGAAAACCAGCCTACGAGCGCCGTTCGTAGGTTTGTATGGGGGTGGCTTCCGCTCCACCGCCCAGGAGAGGGTATAATGCGCAGGTTCGTTGCCCTTTGCATAGCGCTGGCAGGTGTTGTTCACCTGGCCCTCACGCCCCAGCATTACGCCCACGCCCCGGCCCACGGCATCCTCTTTGCCGTCGCGGGCCTTGCCCAAATCGCCTGGGCCGTCGCCTTCTGGCGGCGGCCTACCCTGCTCCTGTGGAACCTGGGTATCCTAGGAGCAATGGCCTTGATAGTCCTCTGGCTTCTCACTCGCTTCCTTCCCGCCCCCTTTGGCCACGGCCCGGAAGCAGTTACCGCACTGGGGATAGCCGTGAAGATATGCGAGGCAACGGCGGTCGCCACACTGGTGGGTATGCTCTTGGGGAAGGGTGTCGTCTCCGTCCCCCGTCCGGGGCGCCACGCCCTCTTGTGGGTGGCCTCCGGGGTGGTGGGGGGTCTCCTCTTCTTCGGAGTAGCGTCGGCGGTGGACGGCTACCTTCCGGCTCTGGGGGCACGGGAGCATACGCACCAGGAAGAGGGCAACCACATCCACCAGGAGGGGGACCACTCCGCCGCCCCGTCTAGCGCCCCCCACCAGCACCAGTAGGCCGGCGCCCCCATACCAGTAACCCCCACCCCACGAGCATCGCTATCCCTGCCTGGGCCAGCGAGGCCCCGGCCACCAGCATTGTGGCCATAAACCAGAACCCTTCGGGAAATAACCGGATGAGCAGGTCCCGGGAAGGGTCTAACTGCCAGAAGGGGTTGCGGAAAGAGAGGAGATGGAAAAGGGTGAAGAGCCAGGGGAAAGCCACCGCCAGGGCTACCGCCGCCACTACCAGCAGCCCGATAGAGAGCCCCCCGGCCAGGAGCAGCACCCTCCCCACAAAGGCCCTCCCCTGTGCCCACAGGCCCACCGCCAGCCAAAGGGCGAGCACCCCACCGGCCACCTCCTGGGCACGGTAGACCCCTCGCACCAACCCCTTTACATCCCGCATATGGAGCACCTCCCGCTGGTTGAAGAGGGAGCGCTCCGCCCCGAAGACCCGTGCCCGCACCGTAAGCCACTCCTCGGGGCCATTGAAGTAGGCGATGAAGGCCCGTGCCACCCCCTCCAGTTCCTGCGGGGCGATGCCGGTGGTCTCCGCCACCTTGTAGCGGTGGAAACCGTAGGTATAAAGGGGAAGGCTATTGACGGCCACCCGCACACTGGTGGTAACGCAGAAAACGGGAACCGCCAGCACCGCTAAGGCCGTCAGAAGCCTCATCAGCCCGCCCAGCACCCTGGGCCGATGGGCTAGGGCAGACATCGGGGGTCCCCAACGCAGTGGACCGCCTCGTCCGGGAAGTCGGGGGTCTCCACCTGAATGGTGGCGTGGTCAATACCAAACTCGTGCTTCAGGTGCTCCCGCACCTCCACCAGGAGGCCCGGGCTGTCCAGGCGCTCCACCACCAGGTGCCCGCTCATGGCGATGAAGCCGGTGGAGAGGGTCCACACGTGCAGGTCGTGCACACCCATCACCCCCGGCAGGCGCAAAAGGCTCTCCCGCAGGTGCACCAGGTCAATATGAGAGGGGACCGATTCCAAAAGGATGTCTGCGGTCGTGCGCAAGAGATGCCACACCGACCCCAGCAGGATTCCCGCAATCACCACGCTGGCGATGGGGTCGGCCAGACGCCACCCTTTCCACCACATCAGCGCCCCTGCCACAAGCACCCCCACGCTCCCCAGGGCATCCCCCATCACATGCAAGAGCACTCCTTGCACATTGATAGTGCGCTGGCGCTGGCGCAGAAGGAGCCCCATCACCCCGAGGTTCGCCAGCAGACCCAAGGAGGCGATGGCCACCATCGGCCCCGCCAGCACCTCCGGTGGGTTGCGGAAGCGCTGGATCGCTTCAAAGACGATGTAGCCCACCACCCCCAAAAGGAGAAGGCCGTTGGCCAGGGCTGCCAACACCTCCAGGCGGTAGTAGCCCCAGGATCGACGAACATTAGGCGGGCGTAGGGCCAGCCACGCCGCCAGCACCGCCAGAGAGGTTGCCCCCAGGTCGGTGAGCATATGCCCCGCATCCGCCAAAAGGGCCAGGCTCCCGGTGAGCAAGCCCCCCACCACTTCGGCCAGGAAGAAGGACCCCGTAATGGTCAGGGCCTGCAGGAGTGCCCGGCGGTTGCTCCGGCGCACCCGCATGGCCTGGCTGGGAGGGAGCGGCGATGGTGTGGCCACTGGACACCCCTCGCCTTATTACCATAGGGGAAGGGTGGGGCGAGGGTCAAGCAAGAGGGGCGGGTTCTGGGGTTTCCCCAAAGGGAGTGCGGGGGGCTTTTCCCCCTGCCGGGGCCTGGGGGTGTTCCCCCTTTCGCCCCTTCCCACTATAAGAGGGCAGGCGGAGCGCCCTCGGTATCGGGGTCCAGGGAGGCCGTTGGACAAAAGCCCCCACCCCCTTGACAAGACCCCGCGGTATGCGTATAGTAATCCATGCGGTGTGCCCCAGGGGCGCACCGAGGAGCAAGACCAGCGGATGCAGGGGACCTGAGGCCACACGGCACGGCCACACCACCGGGGCACCTTAACAAGGGAAGAGGAGCGCCAAGCATCAACACAGGGCACAGGCGTGGAGTCTGGGCCCTGCAGTGGGGAAAGGTGCTACGGGCCCACGGTGGATGCCTAGGCGCCAAGGGCCGATGAAGGGCGCGGCAAGACTGCGAAAAGCCCCGGTGAGCCGTCGAGCAGGCTAAGCCGGGGATTCCCGAATGGGGCAACCCGGCGGGGACGATGAGTTCCCGTCATCCCCGGGCAACCGGGGAGGGCAAGCGGGGGAAGTGAAACATCTCAGTACCCCGAGGAAGAGAAAGCAACCGCGAGGCCCCTAGTAGTGGCGAGCGAACGGGGCTGAGCCTAAACCCAGGGGGCTTAGTGGCCTGGGGGCCTATGCCCTCTGGGGGTTGGAGGCGGTGCCGGGGGAGGCCCCAGCCTCCCCACAGAGTTACCAACTTTCTCCCTAGCCGAAGTCTCCTGGAACGGAACGCCAGAGAGGGTGAAAGCCCCGTAGGCGAAAGGGAGAAGGCTCTGGGCACTGGCCTGAGTACCGCAGGGCACGAGGAACCCTGCGGGAACCTGGGGGGACCACCCTCCAAGGCTAACTACCCTTGGCGACCGATAGTGGACCAGTACCGTGAGGGAAAGGTGAAAAGCACCCCTGGCGGGGAGTGAAAAGACCTGAAACCGTGGGCCTACAGACAGTCGGAGGGGGCCGCAAGGCCCCTGACGGCGTGCCTGTTGAAGAATGATCCGGGGAGTTCTTCTCTGGGGCGAGGCTAAGGGTCTGGAGACCCGGAGCCGGAGGGAAACCGAGTCCGAACAGGGCGACCAGTCCCAGGGAAGAGACACGAAGCCAGGTGATCTACCCATGGCCAGGGTGAAGCCCCGCTAACCCGGGGTGGAGGCCCGAACCCGTGGCACGGGCAAATGCCTGGGATGAGCCGTGGGTAGAGGTGATATGCCAACCGAACCTGGGCCTAGCTTGTTCTCTCCGAAATGCATGAGGGTGCAGCCTCAGGGGTAGCCCCACGGGGGTAGGGCTCTGGACGGGCTAGGGGGCGCGAGCTTACCAAACCCGACCAAACCACGAATACCGTGGGGTGCTCCCTGGGAGTGAGGGGGTCGAGGATAAGCCCGATCCCCGAGAGGGGAACAACCCAGACCGTCGGCTAAGGCCCCCAAGGGCAGGCTCAGTGGGAAAGGAAGTGGGGCTCCCCAGACAGCCGGGAGGTTGGCTTAGAAGCAGCCATCCTTTAAAGAGTGCGTAACAGCTCACCGGTCGATGCCGCCCTGCGCCGAAAATGTAGCGGGGC
>BEHZ01000025.1 GCA_002923335.1 bacterium HR23
GCCCGGCCTGGACGGCCACGACCGGGGGGCTAAAGTGGTGGCCCGTGCCCTGCGGGATGCGGGGATGGAGGTCATCTACACCGGCATCCGCCAAACGCCCCAGATGATAGTGGAGACCGCCCTGCAGGAGGATGTGGATGTGGTGGGGTTGAGCGTCCTCTCCGGGGCGCATATGGAGTTGGTTCCTCCCATCCTGCAGGGGTTGCGGGAGCGGGGGCTGGAGGATGTTGTGGTGGTGGTGGGGGGCATAATCCCCGAGGAGGACCGCCGGGCACTCAAGGAGATGGGGGTGGCGGAGGTGTTCGGGCCGGGCGCCTCTACCAAGGAGATAGTGGAGTTCATCCGCAAGGCGGTGGGCCAGCGCCGTCGGACGGTCTAGCGCCCCTGGAACTGGGGCTCCCGTTTCTCCAGAAAGGCCTGCACTCCCTCCTTGTGGTCCTCCGTTTGGGAGAGGATGCCCTGCCCATAGGCCTCAAAGAGCAGGTGCTCCTCCAGGCGGGGCGTCTCTATGCCCCTTTGAACGCCCATCTTGATGGCCTCGTGGGAGAGGGGTGGGCCTTTGGCCAGTTCCTGGGCGAGCGCCTTGGCCTCATCCAGCAGGCGGTCGTCGGGCACCACTTTGCTCACCAGGCCCCAGTGCTCCGCCTCGTGAGCCGACACCATCCGCCCTGTATACATCATCTCGTAGGCACGGGAGGGGCCGATGACCCGGGGCAGGAGCCAGGTGCACCCGTAGTCGGGCATAAGGCCCCGGCGCACGAAGATGGCCGAGAAGCGGGCGCTTTCCCCCGCCAGACGGATATCGCACGCCAGGGCGAGGGAGAGGCCAGCCCCGGCGGCGACCCCATTCACGGCGGCGATGGTGGGGCGAGGGAAGCGGAAGAGGAGGGTGGTGGGCCAACCCAAAGGACGACGCAGGCGAACCGCTGGCCCCCCGGCCAGGGAGGAGACCGCCTCCCCGCGCACCGCTGCCATGCCTGACACATCCGCCCCGGAGCAGAAACCCCGCCCCCGACCCGTGAGGATAAGAGCCCGCACTCCCTGGGCACGCATCTCCTCCAAGACCTGTTCCAACTCCCCCTGCATCTCCGGGGTTATAGCATTGAGGCGGTCGGGACGGTTCAGGGCGACCAGCGCCCAGCCTGCTCCTGTCTCAACCTCTAGGGTGGAGTAGCCCATGCCCCTCCTTTCGGCAAGGCCAGGATAACTGCGCCCCCTTCTTCCGTGTCCTCACCGCCCTGGGGCGCTTGGTGATGAGACGAGGCGACGGCGCCTTGCAGACGGCTGGCCTGCGTGGTATAGTATAAACGGAAGAGAGTGGGCGTCAACCCACTTTCTTTGTTACGAGGGCGCCGAGTGAGGGTGGGAGCATGAAGAGCGACTTCCTGCTAGCAGTAACCCAACTCTCGGCAGAGCGCAACCTGCCGAGGGAGAAGGTCATCGCGGCTATTGAGGCGGCCCTCGTTGCGGCCTTCCGCAAAGACCCCGCTGTGGAGGGGCGCAACATCACCGTGCGCCTGAACCCCGTATCGGGCGATGTGAAGGTCTACATCCAGCAAACGGTGGCGGAGAAGGTAACGGACCCCAAGAAGGAGATTTCCCTTCTGGAAGCCCGAAGTTACAACCCCAGCGCAAAAGTTGGGGATGTGCTGGAGATTGAGACCTCCGCCATCTCCCCCGGGCGTATCCCCGCCCAGACCTTCAAGCAGGTGCTCCTGCAGCGCCTGCGGGAGGCGGAGCGGGAGCAGATGATCGCCCAATATGCCAGCAAAGTGGGCGAGATTCTCCCCGCACGGGTAGAGCGCAATGAGATGGGCAACTGGGTCCTCCGCCTGGACAATCTGGCGGAGGCGGTGCTCCCTAAAGAGGAGCAGGTGCCCACCGAGCGCTATTTCCCAGGGCAGACCTTGCAGGTCTACCTCCTCAAGGTTGGGGGACAGGAGAAGGGGGGCAGGGGCTACGATCTGGTGGTCTCCCGCACTCATCCCGGCCTGCTCAAGCGCCTCTTTGAGCGGGAGATACCCGAAATTGCCAACGGAACGGTGGAGATTCGGGCCCTTGCCCGGGAACCGGGCTCCCGCTCCAAGGTAGCGGTGGTGGCACGCCAGGAGCGGGTAGACCCGGTGGGCACTTGCGTGGGTCTGCGGGGCTTCCGCATCCAGAACATCATGAAGGAACTGCAAGGCGAGAAGGTAGATGTGGTCCAGTGGCACCGGGACCCTGCCATCTTCATCGCCAATGCCCTGAGCCCCGCCCAGGTGCTGAAGGTGGTGCTCCACGAAGGCACCAAGCGGGCCACGGTGGTGGTGCCCGACAAGCAACTGCTTCCCGCTATAGGCAAGGACGGGCAGAACGCCCGCCTCGCTGCCCGCCTGACCGGCTGGAGCATAGACATCGTGAGCCTTACCGAGTGGGAGACCCAGCAGGCGGCCCAGCAAGCCCAGGCCGTCGCCCAACCCGTGGAGGAAGCGCCTGCCCCGCCTCCCGCCCCTCCGCCCCCACCGGCCCCTGTGGCCCCTGCACCGCCTGCCGCCCCAGCGGAGGTCTCCCTCCCGGTGGCTGCCCAGGCGCCCGAAGTGTCCCCCCCTCAACCCCCCACGCCTGCCCCGGTGCCTCCTGCGCCGGAGGGCCCTGCCCCAGTGCAGGAGGAAGGGCGGGAGGAGGAGCAAAAAGAGGACATCTGGTCCCTTGCCCGCATCGCCGTTCAGCCCTCGGGTATTCGCTTCGCCGAGGATGTGCTCCCCAAGCGGGAGGGAGAGCGAGAGGGGCGGGGCAAGGAGCGGAAAGGGAAGAAAGGGAAGCGCATCCGCTTCACGGAAGAGGTGGAAGAGGAGGAACTGGAGGGGCTGTAGAGTATGGGCCGAAAGGGCATCCCTGGTCAGCGTCATATCCCCCAGCGCACCTGTGCCGGGTGCGGGGCCAAGCGCCCCAAAAGGGAGATGGTGCGTATTGTCCGCCTGGCCAATGGGGAGGTGGCAGTAGACACCACAGGCAAGCGCCCCGGGCGGGGCACCTACCTGTGTCCCGTCCTCTCCTGCTGGGAAACCGCTCTCAAGAGGGGGCGTTTGGACCACGCCCTGCGGGGTCCCCTTTCTTCCCAAGACCGGGACGCCCTGCGAGCCTATGCGCTAGCCCATCTCTCGCCGCGCCCCGAAGCAAAGGAGGCCTAGCATGACTGCACCTCAACGGGCGTCTCCCCCTGCCCCCGGTGTTTCTTCTCAACGGTCCAAGACCCTTGACCTGCCCCCGGTTGTTACCGTGCGCCAACTGGCCGAGGCTCTGGGGGTAAGCCCTATTGATGTGATCAAGCAATTGATGCGTAACGGGGTCATGGCGACCATCAACCAGGCGGTGGATTTTGATACGGCCGCCATCGTGGCCAGCGACTTCGGCTTTGAGGCCCGTAAGAAAGAGGAGCCTGTCCGCAACCTGGAGCAAATCCTGAAGCAACTGGCCCCCGAGCGGGAGGACCCTTCCCTTTTGCGTGCCCGCCCGCCTGTGATTACCATCTTGGGCCATGTGGACCACGGCAAGACCACCCTCCTGGACGCCATCCGCCAGACTAATGTGGCGGCCCAAGAAGTGGGGGGCATCACCCAGCATATTGGCGCCTACCAGGTGGAATACCAGGGGAAGAAACTCACCTTCCTGGACACCCCCGGCCACGAAGCCTTCACCGCGATGCGTGCCCGAGGTGCCCAGGTAACCGATATCGCCGTGCTGGTGGTGGCCGCCGACGACGGCGTGATGCCCCAAACGGTAGAGGCCCTCAACCACGCCCGTGCCGCCAATGTCCCCATCGTCGTGGCTATCAACAAGATCGATAAGCCTGGCGCCGATGTGGAGCGGGTGAAGCGCCAGCTGGCCGAACTGGGCCTCATCCCGGAGGAGTGGGGTGGGGAGACCATTATGGTGCCTCTCTCCGCCAAGCAGAGGATAGGCATCAACGACCTGCTTGATACCCTCCTGCTGGTAGCCGAGATGCGGGAACTGAAGGCCAACCCCGACCGCCCCGCCGTGGGGGTGGTGATAGAGGCCAAAGTGGACAAGAGCAAGGGCCCCGTCGCCACCGTCCTCGTCCAGACCGGCACCTTGCAGGTGGGGGACAATGTGGTGGTGGGCGACACCTGGGGACGGGTGAAGGCCCTTATCACCGACACGGGTCGGCGCACCCGCAAGGCCGAGCCCTCTATGCCGGTGGAGGTGCTGGGGCTGGATGCTCTGCCCCAGGCAGGGGATACCCTCATCGCCGTGCCCGACGAGAAGACCGCCAAAGAGGTGGTTGAGGCGCGCCAGCGTCAACTGGCTGCCCAGAAGGCCCTAGCCCGCCCCCTTACCCTGGAGGACCTTACCCGGCAGATACAGGCCGGCGAGGTGAAGGAACTCCCCCTTATCCTCAAGTGCGATGTGCAGGGGAGCGTGGAAGCGGTGAAGACCGCCCTGAGCAAGGTAGAGTCCGAGAAAGCCAAAATCACGTTTGTCCACAGCATGGCGGGAAGTATTACGGAAAGCGATGTGCTGTTGGCCCTCGCCTCTCGTGCCATTATCATCGGCTTCAATACCCGTGTGGAGCCCGGCGCCCGCCGTCTGGCCGATAAGGAGGGGGTGCAAATCCGCACCTACGACATCATCTACACGCTCACCGAGGATGTCCGCCGCGCCCTGGTGGGCCTCACCCTGCCCGAAGAGAGGGAGGTGATAGAAGGCCATGCCCAGGTGAAGGCGGTCTTCCCCGTGGGTAAGAGGGGCAAGGTGGCTGGGTGCCTGGTGACCGATGGGAAGGTGGTGCGGGGGGCCGGGGTGCGTGTCCTGCGGGGGGGCAAGGTGGTCTTTGAGGGGCAGGTCACCAGCCTGCGCCGGGTGAAAGAGGATGTGCGGGAGGTGCTCCAGGGCTTTGAGTGTGGGGTGGGGATAGAAGGCTTTGTGGACTTCCAGGAGGGGGACATCCTGGAAGTCTTCCGCACAGAGCGGGTGAAGCCTCCCACGCCCTAACCCCCAGGAGAGACGCTATGAGCCGGCGATTGGACCGCCTCAACGACCTTTTGCGGGAGGAGGTGAGCGCCCTTCTCCGGGAGGTGAAAGACCCCCGTCTGGTGGGCCTGGTTACCATAACCCGTGTGGAGGTGTCGGAGGATTTGGCCCACGCACGGGTCTTCTTCAGCGTCCTGGGCACGGAAGAGGAGCGCCAGTCTACAGCCCAGGCGCTGGCTTCGGCGGCCGGCTTCCTGCGCCGTGAACTGGCGCACCGCCTCACCCTGCGCCGAATCCCCGAACTCCACTTTGTGCCCGATGTCTCCATGGAACGGGCGGGTCGGGTGCTGGACATCATGCGCCAACTGGCCAGGGAGCGCCATACGCCCGCAGGAGAGTCGCCTTGACAGTCCACGGTATCCTGAACCTGCTGAAGCCCCGGGGGATGACCTCTATGGACGCCGTGCGCCGGGTGAAGCGTCTCACCCGGGAGCGTTCCGTGGGGCACGGGGGCACCCTGGATCCTCTGGCCACCGGCGTCCTTCCCATCCTCTTCGGTCAGGCCTCCCGGATGATGGACATCATCATAGAGGGGCGCAAGGTATATCGGGGGGTGGTGCGCCTCGGCCTCACCACCGATACCTACGATGTGGCGGGCAAGGTGCTCGCCACCGCCGACCCCTCCGGGGTAACCCGTGAACAGGTGGAGGGGGTCCTGCAGCGCTTTATCGGCCTCATCACCCAGGTGCCCCCGGCCTACAGCGCCCTGAAAATGGAGGGGGAACGCCTTTACGAGCGTGCCCGCCGAGGGGAACCCGTCCAGCCCAAGCCCCGCCGGGTGCGCATCTTCCGCCTGGAGGTCCTGGAGTGGGAGCCTCCCACCTTCACTCTGGAGATTGAGTGTGGGCGGGGTGTTTACATTCGCTCCCTGGCCCACGACATCGGGCAGGCCCTGGGGTCTGGGGCCGTCCTGCAGTCGCTGGAGCGCCTGAGGGCCGGCCCTTTCCGCTGGGAGGAGGCGGTTACCCTGGATGCCTTCGCTCAGGCGGTGGCCGACGGCACCTGGCGGGGCCTTCTCTACCCCCCGGACTATGTGGTGCGCCACCTCAAGGCGGCCATCCTGGGACCGTTGACGAGTCGCATGGTCGGCCAGGGGCAGGATATCCCTTTGGGACGGCGGGGCCTCCTCCTGGCCCAGCACGGGGAGGTGTGCCGTCTCTATTCGGCCGAGGGAGGCTTCCTGGGGCTGGCCCGCTACGACAGTGGCAAAGGCCGCTGGCATCCCGAGAAGGTGTTCGCCCTCCCTGCCGAAGAGGATGCCCCTTTACCCTTGCGCCAGTAGCGCCCTCAGGGGAGCGATGTTTTCCAAGGCGGGCTTGCGCTTCCCCGCCTCTACCTCTTTCACAATGGGGACGATGGCGCTGTTGAAGGGGGTAGGCACCCCCACTTGGGCGCCCAGGCGGGCCACCAGCCCGTTCAGGTAGTCTATCTCCGTCTTACGGCCTTTCAGGATGTCCTGGAGGAGGGAGGGCCGTCCCTCCCTGGAGCGCTGGGCGTCCTCCATGAGGCGCAGTTCCACCTCCTCCAGGCCCTTGCCTTGCGCCGCGTCCTTCATAGCCTGGGGCGGGATGCTCCCAATAGGCTCAATCTGGTATCCCAGGGCCTCCCCTACTTGCACCACCTCCGCCGCAATGCGGATGGCGATGCGCCGGGTCTCGGCGTGCTGACGGGCGGCGGCGGAGCCCAGGCCAGTGATGCCAGCGATGGGGTTGGCCATGCAGTTGATGGCCAGTTTGGCCCACCGCTCTCCCCACAGGTTAGTGGTGATAACGGTTTTCGCAGCGCTGGAGAGCATCTCCGCCAGGCGTTGAATGCGGGGGGTAATGCGCCCGTGCACCTCCCCCACCCGGTAGCCGATGCGCTCCGGGTCGTCGGTGCGCTGAACATGCCCCGGCTCATACATCCCGGCGCCCACCGTTACCACGATGCCCACGGTGCGCCCCCACCCCACCACCTGGGCGATGCGCTCCTCGTTGATGCTGTTCTGGGCCGACGCCACAAAGCCTTCGGGCTTGAGGTAAGGTTCTAGCAGGGTGCATGCCCAGGCGGTGTCGTAGGACTTCACGGCGAGAATGGCTATATCAAAAGGCTCTTGCTTCTGCAGTTCGTGGATATGGATAGCCTTCACCGGGACACGATACTCGCCGTTGAGGGTTGTGATACGCAGGCCATTGCGCTTCATGGTCTCCACGTGCTCCGGCCACTGGTCCACCAGGGTAACATCGTAGCCGGCACGGGTAAGCATCCCCCCCAGGTAGCCACCAATGGCTCCGGCACCCACCACAGCGATGCGCATATGCCTCCTTTCTCGTCTTACTCCCCCAGGCGAAAGGGCGGGTAGCGGGTGGTGAGCAGGAGGGCATATCCCGCCACTCGGTAGACCCAGCGATTGATGCCCATCACCAGGCCCCACAGGTCCGGGGGGTATTTGCCGGTGAACAGGTTGGCGATGGCGCCATACAGCACCAGGAGTAGATGCAGGCCTCCAAAGCGATACCCCACCCCGCCCTGGAAAATGCTCACGATGAGGTAGTGGGGAATGGCCAATAGCCACCACTGCACCAGGGCCCGCCAGCGGTGGAGGCGCTCAGGGTAGGCCACCTGCAGGTCGGCAGGGTAGTCATCCCGTGGGGCCAGGGTGAAGGGGGGATACCTATCGGTGCCCAGGGCCTGATAACTGTAGAAGCCCACACGCCACGCCCACCGCAGGACCCCCACGCTGTAGTCAAAGAGGGGACGGGGGTAGCGCTCCGTAAAAAGGATGGCGAAGAGGGCGATCACCCAAACGACAAGGGCACCGATGAAGAGGAAGGCCAACACCACCAGGTGGGGGATGATGAGGAGCCACTTCACCAGGAAGAGCCAACGGCTGATAGGCTCCGTCAACTCCCCTCGGAGGGTCAAGGGGTAGGATGTGGGCTGGCTCATCCCCGTGCTCTGTAGACGCTTCCCCTATTCCCTCAACCCTTCACGCCCCATCACCGGCGACGGCCTGCAGGTGCTCCGCCTGCTTCTTCTCCTGGATGGCCCAGAAGACGGTCTCGGGGGTCATGGGGAGTTTGGTGAGGCGGACACCCACGGCCCGATAGATGGCGTTGGCCAGGGCGGCGGGGCCGGGGACGATGGGAGGCTCCCCCACGCCTCTCACCCCCAGGGGGCCATCGGGCGCAGGCACCTCCACGATGCAGGTGTCAATCATGGGGAGGTCCAGGGCGGTGGGCTCTCGGTAGTCCAGGAGGGTGGGGTTGCGCAGTTTCCCTTTGTCCCAGGCGTAGTATTCAAAGAGGCCCCAGCCGATGCCCTGGACGGCCCCGCCCTGCATCTGCCCCTCTACCTGGATGGGGTTGATGACTCTTCCGGCGTCCTGGAAGGCGGTAAAGCGGAGGATTTTCACCTTGCCTGTTTCGGGGTCTACCTCCACATCGCAGAGTTGGGCGGAGAACTCGTTGGCGGGCTGGAGGCGGGTAACGGTGCCGGTGCCCACAATGGGGCCTGTCCCTCGGGTGCGGGTGAGGCCTGCCACCTGCCGCCAGGGGAGCACCTGCTCCGGGTCGCTCTTCACCCAGAACTTGCCGTCGGCGTATTCAATGTCCTCGGGGGTGAGACGGCGGTCGGGTTTGGAGAGGGCGTCGGCCGCCTGGGCCTTCATCTGCGCGATGACACTCTGGCAGGCACGGGCCAGGGCAGCGCTCTGGGTGAAGGTGGTTCGGCTTCCAGCGCTCAGGTCGGTGTAGGGGGTGCAGTTGGTGTCCCCCACACGGATGGAGATGTGGTCCAAGGGGAGTTGGAGCATATCGGCGACCATCTGGAGCATAGAGGTGCGGGTGCCGGTGATGTCCACCTGGCCCGTTACGATCTGCACGGTGCCGTCCACATTGACGACGACCTGGGAGGAGGAGGTCAAAATGGCCCCCATCCAGGCCCCCATGGCCAGACCCCTTCCCCGGTTCTTCCCCTGGAGGGGGGTATTCCAGTGGGGGTGTTTCCTGATGGCCTCCAGGATGGCCTTCACACCGATGCGCCCGTATGTCTGGCCGGTAACATTCTGGTCGCCCTCCTGGGCGGCGTTGCGGAGGCGGAACTCCAGGGGGTCAAGGCCCAGGCGCTCGGCCAGCATGTCCAGGGTGCTCTCGGAGGCGAAGGCGGCGGCGGTTGCGCCAGGGGCGCGGTAGGCCTGGACACGGGGCTTATTGGTTACCACATCGTAGGCCTCCACCTTCATGGCAGGGGCCTTGTAAGGGGCGAAGATGCACCAGGTGGCCCCTTGCACGGGTGCGCCGGGGAAGGCGCCCGCATCCATAACGATTTTGGCGTAAAGGCCGGTCAGGGTGCCGTCCCGCTTGGCGCCCGCCTTCACGGTAATATAGGCGGGGGAGGCGGGGCCGGTGGCACGGAAGACCTCCGCCCGGTCCATCACCATCTTCACGGGCCGGCCGGCCTTCCGGCTGAGCAGAATGGCCAACGGCTCCAGGATGACATAAATCTTCCCTCCAAATGCTCCCCCCACCTCGGCGGGGATGACATTGAGCATATGGAGAGGCACCTTCAGCAAGGCGGAGAGCATGCGCTGGGCGTTGAAGGTGCCCTGAGTGGTAGTCCACACATGGATTCTGCCGTCGGCGTCCACCCAGGCCACGCACGCCTGCGGCTCCAGGTAGCCCTGGTGCACCATCTGGGTCTCAAAGGACTGCTCCACCACCACATCTGCGGCGGCCCATGCCTTCTCCAGGTCGCCGAAGCCCACCTCCACGATGGTGGCGATGTTGGAGGGTTTGGAGGGCTTTTCCCCCAGGGTGCGGGTATAGAGGTTGGGGTGCAGGAGGGGGGCGTCGGGCTTCATGGCGTCCAGGGCGTTCTCCACCACGGGGAGAACCTCGTAGTCCACCTGGATGAGTTCCAGCGCCGCCTCGGCGATTTCGGGGGATGTGGCGGCCACGGCAGCGACGGCGTGTCCCTCAAAAAGGGCTTTTTCGTGGGCGATGGTGAGCCGACGCAGGTGATCCAGGTCAATCATCAGTTCCCCGCCGAAGGCGGCGCGGGCGTCCTCCAGGGGTGGGAGGTCCTGGGCGGTTACCACCGCCTTGACCCCCTCCAGGGCCAGGGCGCGGGAGGCGTCTATCCGGCGGATGTAGGCGTGGGGATGAGGGCTGCGGAGCACTTTGCCGTGGAGCATGCCCGGCAGTTTCAGGTCCGCCCCGAAGCGGGCGGTGCCTGTAACACGCTCCAGGGCGTCGGCCTTGGGGATGGGCTTGCCGATGTAGCGGAACGGGGTGGTCGTGGTCATTACTGCACCTCCCCTCGGGCCACAGCCAGGATGGCCCGCACGATTTTATCGTAGCCGGTGCATCGGCAGAGATTGCCGGCGATAGCCAGGCGCACCTGGTGCTCGGTGGGGTTGGGGTTCTCCTGCAGAAGGTATTTGGCGGAGAGGAGGAAGCCGGGGGTGCAGAACCCGCACTGCAACGCCCCGTATTGGATAAAGGCTTTCTGGAGGGGGTCCAGTCGCCCATTCTGGGCAAGCCCCTCAACGGTGAGGATTTCCGCACCGTCGGCCTCGGGGGCCAGCACCAGGCAGGAGTTCACCGTTTTGCCGTTCATAAGAATCGTGCAACACCCGCAGTTACCGTTGCCACATCCCTCCTTGGTGCCGGTGAGGCCCAGTTCCTCTCGCAGGGCCTCAAGAAGGGTCTGCCAGGGTTTCACCAAAAGGACATGCGGCTCGCCGTTGACCTTCATACGGACCTGGGTGCGTAGAGACAGTTTGTCCAGGGGAAAAGTCGTCATGGCGTGCTCTCCTATTCTAGCGTGATGCCCAAATCGGCTAGGGCCTTGCTAAGGGTGCGGCGGGTAAGGACCTTCACCAGTTCCTTCCGGTAGGCGATGCTCCCCCGCACATCGGTGATGGGGTTCGTGGCCAACACAGCCTTTTCCCCGGCCTCCACCAGCAATGCAGGGGTAGGGCGTTGGCCCTCCAGCACCGCTTCGGCGTCCCGCGCCCGGACGGGGGTGGGGGCAACGGCGGAGAGGGCGATGCGGGCCCGGGCGACGACGCCCCGGCTATCTAGGGCGACGAGGCTTGCCACCCCCGCCACGGCGATATCCATCTCTTCCCGGGGGATGAAGCGGAGATAGTGGCTACTACTGCGGGGAGGGGGTGGGGGAACCCGCACCCCTAAGAGGATTTCATCGGGGGCGAGGACGGTCTGTCCAGGGCCGGTGAAGAAACGCTCCAAGGGCACCTCCCGCTCCCCCCGGGGACCGCCAATATGGGCGATGGCCTCGTAGACCAGGAGAGGAGGAACGGTGTCGGCGGAGGGGGCGGCGTTGCAGATGTTGCCCCCCAGGGACGCACGGTGCTGAATCTGCCAGGACCCTACCAGCATGGCCCCGTCCCGAATAGCGGGGTAGTGCTGAGCCACCACGGGGTCTTTGTATACCCGGTAGCACGGCACCCCTGCGCCGATGTAGAGTCCTTTGCGGGGCCCCCATTCCAAACGCATCAGTTCGGGAATATGCTTGACATCCATAACCAGGTCGGCCCGCTTACGGCCCACCCGCAGTTGGTCAATAAGGTCTGTGCCCCCGGCCAGTGGGCGCACGGTTCGCCCGTCAGCCTGGGCCAGGATAGCGTAGGCTTCCCGGAGGCGTTTGGGGGCGACATACTCAAAGGGGCGCATAGAGCACCTCCATCTGCAGTAACGCCATTATAGGAAACGGACAGCACGCCTGCAAGCCAGGTGCCCCACCCTCCGAAGGCGAGGGGGGAACCCTGCTGGCGACCCCCCTGTGGTGCAATATACGCCTGCGGGCCGGTGGGACGAGGCCTTCCATGCCTTACAATGGAAGAAGCGAGCCTGTTCCCGGGGCAGGGGGAACACAGACATAAGGGCGAGGTCCCCTATGACGCTGATTGTGCAGAAATACGGGGGGAGTTCCCTGGCAGATGCGGAGAAGGTCCGCCATGTGGCCCGGCGTATCGGTGCGACGCGGGACAAGGGGTATCAGGTGGTGGCGGTGTGCTCGGCCATGGGCGACACCACCGACGACCTCATCCGGTTGGCGTATACCATAAGCCCCCGTCCTGACCCCCGGGAACTCGACCTGCTCCTCTCCACGGGGGAGATCGTCTCCTGCACTCTGGTGGCCATGGCCCTGAAGGAGATGGGCTATCCGGCGGTGAGCCTCACGGGTTTCCAGGCGGGTATCCGCACCGAACGCACCTATGGCAAGGCCCGCATCGCCCACATTGACCCCCAGCGCATTCTGAAGGAACTGGAGGAAGGGAAAATCGTTATCGTGGCGGGCTTCCAGGGTTTTACCGAGGACATGGACATCACTACCTTGGGGCGAGGGGGCTCGGACACCACTGCGGTCGCCCTGGCGGTGGCCCTGGAGGCAGAGCGGTGCGAGATCTACACGGATGTGGAGGGGATTTACACCGCCGACCCGCGCATTGTTCCCGAAGCCCGCAAGTTGAAGGAGATAGACTACGAGGAGATGCTGGAACTGGCGGTGGCGGGGGCGAAGATGCAACCCCGCTCCATTGAACTGGCAGCCCTGTATCGGGTGCCGGTGGTGGTGGCCAGCACCTTCAGCGACGCCCCCGGCACTCTCATTCACGGAGAGGTGAGCATGGAACTGCGTGAGCGTGTGCGTGGCGTGGCCTCGGACACCAATGTGGCCAAGATAACGGTGCTGGGGGTGCCCGACCGCCCCGGCATCGCTGCCGCCCTCTTTGAGCCCCTGGCCCAGGTGGGCATTAGCGTGGACGTTATTGTGCAGAACGCCTCGGTGGAGGGGCTGACGGACCTGAGTTTTACCGTTGCCCGCTCCGACCTCCCCCGTGCCCTGGAGGCGGTGCGCCCCGTGGCCCAGCAGATAGGCGCACGGGGTCTCCACAGCGACGAGCGTCTGGCCAAAGTGAGCGTTGTGGGAACGGGGATGCAGTATGCGCCGGGCTACGCCGCTCGGATGTTCCGTGCCCTGGCGGATGCCGGCATCAACATTGAGATGATCACCACCTCCGAGATCCGCATAACCTGCATCGTGCGGGAGGAGCGGGTGAAGGAGGCGGTGCGGGCCCTGCATAAGGCCTTCCGTCTGGAGGAGGGGGGATAAGGGCGGAGGCGGCGCTGGCACGCCGGAGATGGGTGTGCTACGCTAGTGCCCGTGGGTAAGGCCCCCGTCTCGGCCCCGGCCCGTAGAGGCAGGGGCTTCGTTGTCGCTCAGTTACTGCTGGTGGTGCTCTTCTGGGCCAGCACCTTCCCTGTCAGCAAGGTGGCCCTGGGGGAGACCACGCCCTTTCTCCTGGCGGGCCTGCGCTATGCGGTCAGTGGGGCGCTCCTGGGGCTATGGTGGGGGCTGGCGTTTCGGCCCCCCGCTCCGCAGGCTCCATCGTCCATTCCCTGGGGTGGCGTGTTCGCCTTTGCCCTCAGCGGCGTGGTGGGCTTCAACGCCTTCTTCTACTTAGGGTTGAAGCAGTCCACCGCTGTCAATGGTTCCCTTATCCAGCCTACCGCAGCGGCCATGGGCACTGCCCTGCTGGCGTGGATGCTTTTGGGGGAGCGCCTGGCGGGGTGGCGGTATCTGGCCTTCCCTCTGGCCACGGCGGGTGTTGCCCTGGTCATTCTGGGCGACCCCGCGCGCCAGGTAGACCCCTCTTCCCTGGTGGGGAACCTGTTCTTCCTGCTGGGGGGCACCTCTTTTGCCCTGTCCAACATCGTGGGGAGGCGCCTTTTTCAGCGCACACTGCCCCTGCAGGCGGTGGCGCTGGCCAACTCTTTGGGGGCGGTTATCCTTTTGCTCCTGGCCGTGGGGGAAGGGGGGTGGAGCACCCTGCCCCACGCCTCGTGGAGGCTGTGGGCCATTGTGGGGTATATGGGGGCCTTCGCCACGGGTATCGGCTACCTCTGGTGGTATGAAGGGGTGCGCCGTCTGGGGGCCACCCGCACCGGGGTGTTCACCTTCCTGGTGCCGGTGGTGGGGGCGTTCCTCTCCGTTGCCTTTTTGGGGGAGCCTTTCCACCCCCTGCAGATGCTGGGAGGGGTGTTGGCTCTGCTGGGGGTGGGCCTGGTGTTGCTCTAGGGGGGGAGGCATGATTGAGGACATTGTGGGCGTTATCCTGTGGACGGAGAACCTGGAGGGGATGGTCCGCTTCTACCGGGATGTGCTGGGCCTGAGGGAGCACAGTCGGCACGGGGACTTTGTTGCTTTTGAGGTGCGCCCTGGGGTGCGTTTGAGCATTGGACGGCATAGCCGGGTGCGAGGGAGGGCACAGGACCCCTATCGTGTCATGGTGAACCTGGGGGTAAAGGACATCCACGCCGTTTATGAGGAACTGCGCAGGCGGGGCGTGTCTTTCCTGCGCCCGCCGGAGCGGGAGCACTGGGGTGGGTGGGTGGCCACCTTCCAGGACCCCGACGGCAATATCCTGCAACTTCTGCAGGGGGCCAGCAGATAAGGCCATGGACAGGATGATGCTGGTGGCGTCGGCGGTGTTGGCCCTCACCTATGTGGGGGTTATCTTCACCCGCCTGCCGCGGACAAACCTGGACCGGCCGGCCGCCGCCCTCACTGGGGCGGTGCTGATGATAGTGCTGGGAGTGCTCACCTTTGAGCAGGCGGCGCAGGCTGTGGATGTGCACACCATCGCCCTCTTGCTGGGGATGATGTTTCTGGTGGGGGTGCTCCAGCGGGCGGGCTTTTTCACCTTGGCGGCGGGCTATACCCTTGCCCTGGGGAGCACCCCCCTGCGTCTGCTAGGGGTGGTGGTGGTCGCTACGGCGGTGGGAAGCGCCTTCCTGGTGAACGATGTGGTGGTGCTCCTGTTTACCCCGGTGGTGGTGCAGGCGTGCCGTGCCCTCAGGGTGAACCCCGTTCCTTACCTTATCGCCGAAGCCATGGCCTCCAATATCGGCTCCACTGCCACCATTGTGGGCAACCCCCAGAACATGCTCATCGGCGTGGCATCGGGGATACCCTTTGGGCGCTTCTTTGCCTTACTGGCGCCGGTGGCGGTGCTTTCAGGGGTGGTGCTGTTTCTGGTGGTGTGGGCCTTCTACAGAGGGAGCCTGCGCCTTGCGTCGGAGGCCGCTGAGGTCCGAGGGCGTGCTTTGGCAGTCGTGGCTGGCCATGCTTTGCCCGCCGAGGCCCATCGCCTCTTGTGGCGCTCGGTGCCCGTCTTAGTGGCCACGGTTGCGGGCTTCTTCCTGAGCACACGGCTGGGGGTGGGGGTGCATACCGTTGCTCTGGTGGGGGGAACGGCGGCCATTCTGGTCAGCGGGGTGCGCCCTTCGGAGGTGATGCGGGCGGTGGACTGGACCCTCCTGGTGTTCTTTGCGGGGCTGTTTGTGGTCATCGGGGGCGCCCAGAAAGCAGGGCTGTTGGAGGTCTTCCTGGAGCGCATTGCCCTGACGCCGGGCTTGGGGGGGATTGTATCGGTGCATCTCACCAGCGCGGTGGCCTCTCAGGTGGTGAGCAATGTGCCCCTGACCATGCTGGCCATCCCCCTCCTGAAGCCGGTTGGCGGGGAAGCCCTGTGGCTCTCCCTGGCAGCCGGCTCCACCCTGGGGGGTAATGCCACCCTTATCGGGGCGGTGGCCAACATCATCGTGGCGGAGGTGGCGGGGCGGGACGGCGCCTTTATGGGGTGGTGGGAGTTCACCCGAGTGGGCCTGGTGGTAACGGCGCTCACCCTGGGTATCTCCATAGGCGTTCTGGCCTTAGAGTGGCATTGGGGCCTTTTGCGCTAGTGCATCTGTTTCCCCGCCCCAGGGAGGCGCACCAACCTGACGGGAGGCGGCCGTGGAAGTTATCCCAGGGGTTTACCGGAT
>BEHZ01000026.1 GCA_002923335.1 bacterium HR23
ACCCCTAGCGCCCGTTCAGGGCCTTCTGGAATGAAGCGACCGTCGGCTCTACCAGCAGGGGGCGGGCCACCTGTTGAACCGCCTCCTGGGTCTTCAGCCCGTTGCCGGTAATATAGGCCACCACCACCTCGTCCCGCCGAATTATCCCCTGCTGGGCCAGACGCTTCAGGGCGGAGATAACCACCCCCCCAGCGGTTTCGGTGAAGATGCCCTCGGTTTCCGCCAGTAAAGTAATGCCCTGGGCCACCTCCTCTTCGGGGACGGCCACCGCTGTTCCCCCGCTGGCCCGCAGGACCCGCAGGGCGTAGATGCCATCGGCCGGGTTGCCGATGGCCAGGGACTTGGCGATGGTGTGGGGGCGCACAGGGCGCACATGGGTGGTGCCGGCGTGGAAGGCCTGCACCACAGGGCTACACCCCTCCGCCTGCACGGCGTGGATGCGGGTATGCACCGGCCCCGGCACCAGCCCCAGGTCTACGAACTCGTGGAAACCCTTCCATATCTTGGTGAGGAGGGAGCCGGAGGCCACAGGGACAATGCAATGGTCGGGCAAGCGCCAGCCCAACTGCTCGGCCACCTCAAAGGCCAGGGTCTTGCTCCCCTCGGCGTAGTAGGGGCGCACATTGATGTTCACAAAGGCCCAGGGGTAGGTATCGGCCAACTCGGCGCACAGTTTATTCACATCGTCGTAAGAACCTTTCACCGCCACCAGGGTAGGACCGTAAACCGCAGTGCCGATGATCTTCCCCTGCTCCAAATCGGCGGGGATGAAGATGAAGGCCTTCATCCCGGCACGGGCAGCGTGGGCTGCCACACTCCCCGCCAGGTTCCCCGTGGACGCGCAGGCCAGGGTGTCGAAGCCGAACTCCCGGGCCTTGGTGGAGGCCACCCCTACCACCCTGTCCTTGAAGGAGTAGGAGGGGTTGACGGCGTCGTTCTTCAGGTAGAGGTTGTCCAGACCCAGAAGACGCCCCAGGTTGCGGGCCTTCAAGAGGGGCGTGAAGCCGGTCTGCAGGTCAACGGCGTTTTCACCGTCCACCGGGAGCAGGTCCTGGTAGCGCCACATGGTGGGAGGGCCTTTCTGGATACGCTCCCGACTGATGACACGCGCGATGGCATCGTAGTCGTAGTGGACCTCCAGGGGGCCGAAGCAGAACTCGCAGACATGGATGGGCTGAACGGGATACTGGCGTTTACACTCCCGACACTGAAGCGCACTCACATAGGGCAAGGGGCATCCACCTCCGCACAACGGTAGCCAGGGCCTGCTGAAAAGCATGGTAGCAGGGGAAGGGGAGGGGGTCAATGGAGACAAAGAGCGTGGGCACCGCAGGCCTACCAACGGAGGCGCAGGGATGGGTTTTTTCCCTTCATCAGCAAGAGGCCCTTGCGCACGCCCCGCCGGCGTGCTATAATCCTGGCGAGACCGTCCGTGGGGCGGGCTCCAGAGGTGCAACACGGGGAGGTGCGCTATGCCCGCAACGAAAACCGAACTCATCGCCTACGGCGACGGTTATTTGCCCGTCCAGGTGCCGGAAGATGCACGGGTGCTGAAGCCCAAGCCCCCTCTCCCCCCTCTTCCCGATGTGCGGGAGGCCCTGCGGGACGCCCTTTACAACCCTATCGCCCATGAGCCCATCCACCGGCTGGTAGGTCCCAAGGCCAGAGTGCTCATCTGCTTTGACGACGCCTCGGGGGCTTCCTGGCGGGTGAAGCCCCCGGATGTGCGCCAGGTGGCCATTGAGGTGCTCCTGGAGGAACTGGGCAAAGCGGGGGTGCCCCTGGAGAACATTACCCTCCTGTGCACCCAGGGCCTGCACCGGAAACTCACCCGCACCGAGATGGAGACCTTCCTGGGGCGGGATATCGTCCTGCGCTTCGGCTACACTCGCCTCTACTCCCACGACGCCGAGGACCGGGAGAACATCATCCACCTGGGCTACACCCGCCGGGGCTTTGATGTGGAGATCAACAAGGCCATCGTGGACGCCGACCAGGTGATCTACATCTCCGTCCCCGGCACCCCCTTCAACGCCGGGTGGAAGTCCATCGTTATCGGGGCGGGGACCTTCAACACCATCCGCCACACCCATCGGGCGTGGCCGACCGCCACGGGCCAGTCGGTGGACGACCCGGAGCGCTCCGCCTTCAAGAAACTGGTGTGGGAGCAGGGGGCGGTAGTGCAGCAACACCTGGAACGCCAGGGGAAGCGCATCTTCACCCTGGAGGTGGTGCACAACAACGCCAACCCTCGGGAGGTCATCGCCATCCACGCCGGCCACCCCACCGAGGTGCACCCCCACACCTTGCGGGTCCTTCAGGAGCAGGACGTGGTGGAGACCCGTGGCCAGAGCGATGTGCTCCTGTGTGGCATGCCCAATGTGGACGGCTACTCCAAGTTCTCCATCTTCAACCCCATCCTGCTGGGGAACGCCATAGGGGCCTATATCTACGGGGCCTTCCAGGGCCAGCCTCTGGTGAAGAAGGGGGGGATTGTGATTGTGGCCAACCCGGCCCGTGCGGAGTTCGACGCCCGCTACTTCAAGCCTTACATAGAGTTCTGGGAGCGCCTCCTGCCCCTCTCCACGGACCCCTATTGGCTCTGGGAGAACTTCGTGGATGACTTCGCCCACCGGCCGGAATATATCTACGGCTACCGCTATGCCCACGCCTACCACGGCGCCCACCCCTTCTTCATGTGGAACCAGACGCTGGTGGCACGGCGCAATGTGCGGGTATGGGTGGCGGGGTGCAAAGACCCGGCGGTGGTCCGGCGCATGGGATTTGAGCCGTTCCCCACGGTGCAGGATGCCCTCTCGGCCGCCGAAGGGGAGATGGGGAAAGGCTACTCCCTCACGGTGCTGGAGAGGCCTCGTGCCCTCATCCCCCGGGTGCTGGGGTAACAGGCTCCCCGCGCCCGCCCGGCTCCCGGGGGAGGCTAGCCCCCTGCAGGCGGGCCTGCACTCCACCCATCTGCTCCAGGGCCTTGATGTAGGCCTGGGTGCCCTCCTCCCCCAGCCCCTGGCGCTCCAGTATCTGGAAGACCTGGTGGACGATGGGGGTGGTGAAGAGGGGGAGGTGCCACTCCCGGGCGGACTCCAGGATGATACGCAGGTCCTTCTGCTGGAGTTTTACCATGAAGCCGGGGGCGAAGTCCCCCTTGAGGATGCGTGCCCCCAGGTTCTCCAGTTGCCAGGAGTTGGCAGCGCCCCCGGTTACCGCCTGGAAGACCGCCCCCAGGTCGGCTCCTGCCCGTGCAGCGAACACCAGCCCCTCGCACACCGCTGCCAGGGTGCCCGCCACGATGATCTGGTTCACCGCCTTGGCTACCTGCCCCATGCCGTGGCCACCGCAGTGGGTAATGCGCTTGCCCATGGCCTGCAGGACCGGCATGGCCCGCTCCAGCACCGCCTTCTCGCCCCCCACCATAATGGAGAGGGTGGCGTTGATGGCTCCCCACACCCCTCCGCTCACGGGAGCGTCCAACATGTGCACCCCTTTCTCCTTCAGGCGCTGGGCGATGGCCTGGGTAACCTTGGGGGAGATGGTGCTCATGTCTATCACAATGCTCTCGGGCCGGGCACCGTGAATGACCCCCTGGGGACCCAGCACCACCTCCTCCACATCGGGGGAGTCGGTCACACAGGTGATGACGATGTCGGCCTGGCGTGCTGCGTCGGCAGGGGAGGCGGCCCAGCGTGCCCCCTCCTGGAGGAGGTCGTGGGCCCTGCCGGGGGTGCGGTTCCACACGGTGAGGGGGAAGCCGGCCTTCAGGATGTTGCGGGCCATGGGCTTCCCCATCAACCCCAGACCGATGAAGGCAACGGAAGTGGGCATATCGCTCCTCCTGGGCAGGTGTTAGCCTCCTATAACCGCTATCCCCTCCACTTCCACCAGGAAGTCGGGAGAGGCCAGGCGGGAGATAACCACCAGGGTAGAGGCGGGAGGCTCCTGGGGGAGGTAGCGGGAGCGCACCTCCCGAAAGGTGGGGATATCCTCCGCCCGCACCAGGTAGACGGTGATCTTCACCAGGTCTCGCAGAGAACCCCCGCAGGCCTCCAGCACCGCCTGCAGATTGCGGAAGACCTGCTCCGTTTGGGCACGGATGTCGCCCTTGCCCACCAGGTTCCCCTGGGCGTCCAGGGCGACCTGCCCGGCGATGTAGACGGTGTTGCCCACCCGCACCGCATGGGCATAGCCCCTGCCGATGGGGGTGTGGACGGTCGGCGGGTTGATGACCTGCTTGGGCATGCCTTCCCTCCCCGTCAGGAGACACGGACGAACTTGTGGATGCGCCGGCCCTGGAGCACCTCCGCCAGGTAGATGTCCCCCTGGGCGTCCACGGCGATGCCGTGGGGAGCGAGCATCTCGGGCACCTGACGGTTGTCCCACGCGGAGACGCACTGGCCCTCCAGGCTCCAGATGCTCACCCTGGGGGGGCCGTTTCGGCTCCCCAGTTCGGCCACGAACAGCGTCCCCTTGGCGTCTAAGGCCAGGCCGGCGGGTCGGCGCAGACCCGTCCACTGCCCCAGGAACTGCCCCTCCTGGTCAAAAATCTGGATACGGTCGTTCTCCCGGTCGCACACCAGCACTCGCCCCCGGGGGTCCACAATGAGGCTGTGCACCAGGACGAACTGCCCCGGGCCGTTCCCCGGCTCCCCCCAGGAGAGGAGGAGGGTGCCGTCGGGGGCGAACTTGTGCACCCGGCGGTTGCCGTAGCCATCGGCCACGAAGAAGTGGCCGGAGGGGGCGAAGGCCACCTTGGCGGGCATGTTGAAGGGACGGCCGAAGAGGGTAGGGCTGGGTTGGTCCCGGTTGCCTATAGTCTTCAGCAGGCGTCCGTCGGGGGTATACTGCAGAACCAGGTGGGAATCCCGGTCCACCAGGTAGAGGGTGCCGTCGGGGGCGAAGGTGATGCCGTGGGGGTTGCGGAACTGCCCTTCTCCCCAGGCGGAGACGAAGCGCCCATCCTGCTCAAAGACCAGAACGGGATGGGCGCCCCGACAGAAGACATACACCAGCCCCTCCGGGCTGATGGCCACATCCGCCACCTCTCCCAGTTCCCACCAGCGGGGGAGTTGGGCCCACCCTTCCACCCGCCGGTAAGCGTAGGGCCTGGCGCCCAGCGTCATCTCTGCCCTCCTGCTCTCGTCTGGGGGTATGATGGCACACAAGGGCGTCTACGGCAAGGGGGAGAAACTGCTGGGAGGCTCTCTGCCCCCTGGCCCGCCCCATTTGTGCATCCCCCGTGCATCGCCTATCATCAAAAGAGAGGGGGTAAGGGGATGTCCCGTTCCGCCGGTGCGCAGGGTGCCCAGGGGAGAGGGGTGTGGGCCTTTTGGGGGTCGCTCCTGGTCTCGGCCGTGGCGGTGATGGGGCTTCTGCTCCTGCTCCTGCGTTTGCGCAACGGGGTAACCGCATCGGTGGCCAGCCTGGCAGAGGTGCTCCCGGTGGGGTATGCCTTCGCTGCGGGGATGGTCTCCAGCGTGAACCCGTGCGGGTTTTTCATGCTCCCCTCGTATCTCGCTTTTTACCTGGGCAGTGGGGAGGAGGGGTTCTCGGCCACGCCCGTGGCGGTGCGGATGGGGCGGGCTTTGCTGGTGGGGGGAGCGGTTACCTTGGGGTTTGTGGCGTCCTTTGGGGTGGTGGGAGCGGTGGTGGCGGTGGGGGGGAGGTGGCTCATCGGGGTCTTCCCAGTGGCCGGGGTCGCCATCGGGGTGGCCATGGTGGGTTTGGGGGCGTGGCTCTTGGTGTCGCACCGAAGCCTGGGGATTATGGCGGCCAGCCGGGTGGTGGTAACGCCTCGGCGCACCCTGCTGAGCGTCTTCCTCTTCGGGGTGGCGTATGCGGTGTGCTCCCTTAGTTGCACCCTGCCCATCTTCCTGGTGGTGGTGGGGAGCGCCCTGGCCAGCCGGGGCTTGGGCGCATCCCTGGGGCAGTTCTTCAGTTACGCCCTGGGGATGGGGGCGGTGCTCATCCTGCTCACGGTGAGCATGGCCCTCCTGCGGGACGCCGTGAGCCGGTGGTTGCGGGGGGTTATCCCCCACGTGCACCGCGCCAGCGCTCTTTTCCTGATAGGAGCGGGGGGGTATCTCATTTACTACTGGGGCGTCTACGCCCGTGGCCTCTAAACGCCCCCTACTGCAGGTGCTGGCGAAAGAAGGCCAGGGTTCGGCGCCAGGCGTCCCGTGCGGAACGGGCGTTGTAGGCCGGGCGGGTGTCGTTGAAGAAGGCGTGGTCCACATTGCGGTAGATGCGGACCTGGGCCTGCTTGCCGAAGGCCTTCAGACGCCTCTGCATCTGGCGCACCGCTTTGGGGGTAACCCAGGTATCCTTCCCCGCAAAGATACCCAGCAGGGGGCATTCCAGATGCTTCACCTGGTCTACCGGGTCGGGGATGGCCCCGTAGAAGTCCACGCAGGCGCCGACCCCGGCCGAGCGCAGGGCGGTGAGGAGCGCCAGCCCCCCACCCATACAGAAGCCCACCACCCCCACCTTGCCGTTGCACCCCTCCAGACGCTTCAGGTAGTTCACCCCCGAGATGATCTCCCGCACCGCCTGCTCCATATTGAGGGCCATCATGAGTTTCTCGGCCTCGGACGGCTCCCGGGCGATCTTGCCGTGGTAGAGGTCGGGTGCGAGGGCGATGAACCCCTCCCGTGCGAATCGTCGGGTAACGTCCTGGATGTGCGGTTCCAGCCCCCACCACTCTTGTATTACCACCACCCCGGGATACTTCCCCGGCTGGGCGGGCTGGGCCAGGTAGCCTGGCGTTTTGCTCCCGTTGTGGGGGTATGCAACCTTGCGGGCACGGACACGCACGGGCATACTCTCTCCCTCCTCCCGTAGTGGTGAAACGCAGCGTCTTTCGTGGTGCCATCATACCAGGGGGGATACAGAACCGCAAGAGGCGGGGGCCGTTTCCGCCACGCCCCGTGGGTATGCCTTGCGCCTCCAGAAGCAGGGGAGGCCCCACTCGCCCTAGGGGGGTGCCTGCACCGCCACCTGGTAGCCCGCCGGCCGCCGTGCCCAGGGCGTGAGGTTTATGACCACCAGGGTCGCCCGCTGGAGGTCGGGTGGGGCCTGGAAGGCCCACTGGCCCCGCCCCTGGGCGTTCACCGGCAGGTCCTGCACCACCGGCCCCCCTTCCGGGCGCTCCAGCACCAGGCGCACCTTCCAGGTGGTGGGGACCCTGGGGGCCAGGCGCACCCACCCCTCCGCCTGCCAGTCCCGCTCCTGCTCGGCGTCGTCGTGCCAGCCGATTTCGGGGATAGCGAAGTCGTCCAGGCAGACGCCCCCCAGGTTCACCGCCTCGTCGGTAACATACTCAAAGCGCAGGAGGAGCCGACGCCCCGCGAAGGGCGTAAGGTCTATCTCCTCCTCCCTCCAGCCCCCGCTGGAGCCGGTCCACCCATCGCCGAAGGCATTGCCCAGGGGGTCTTTAGGGGTGGTGGCCTTCCCTTTCAGCGTCTCCCAGGAGCGTCCCCCATCGGTGGAGACGCTCGCGTAGGCATAGTCCCACCACTCTTCGGTGTTATACCAGATGCGGAAGCGCAGGGTGGCCCGGGAGACGGAGGTGAGGTCAACGGTGCGTGTGAGGCGAGTGTCAATGTTGTCGCCCCGGTTGCTGAACCAGCACGCCTCGCCGCTGGGGACGGGCAGGTCGGCCAGAGGGGTGAAGGGGTCGCCTGTGAAGATAACCACCGCCCCCGTGGGGGCGGAGAGGGGGATGTAGGCGGAGGCGAAGGGGGAAAGGGTTGCCTCCACCTTCTGCCCTACCTGTATGCCCTGGGGGAGGGAGAGACGGGGAGCGCCCTCCTTGTAGAAGGAAACGCCCTCTCCATTGCCCAGCAGGTTGGCCACTGCCCAGTCCTGGAACACCTCCCGGAAGGTCTTCCCGGCGCCCATGCGGGCCAGGAAGGCGTCCACCCCGGCGATGCCATCGGCCGGCTCGTGCACGAGGAGGGGGATGGCCTCCTTCCCCCCATAGTGCTGGAAGAGGTAACGGAAGAAGAGGTGGGAAGCGCCATAGTTGGCGACGGAGGCGGAGGGCTCCTCGGCCCATTCGGTCAGGGAGGTGGAGAGACGGCGGGCGAACTCCTGCGCCAGGGAGGAGAGGTAGCCCGCCAGTTCCGCCGAGAGTTCCGAGAGACCCTCGTTCACCCAGGTCTCTTCGGTGGGGTCGGCGGTCTGGTGGAAGGCGTGTTGCAGTTCATGGGCCAGCACCTGGGCAAACACTGGAGAGCCCAGGCGCAAATACTGGCTGTCCAGGTAGAGCATGCGCCTCTGGTTAGAATACGGGTGCACCACCGTGGGGTATTCATCGGCTCCACTGTAGTAGCCGGCGGCGCCCCGCAGGGGGCCGTAGAGGATGGTGAGGCGGGGGTCGCCGTTGATACCGGGAGGCCATTCGCCTTTTACGACCTCCTGCACCTGGGGGACGATGCGTTCCTCAAAGGTGTCCACAGCCCGCTGCAGGGCCTCGGGGGTGAAGGCGACCCCCTCGGCTACATACCAGTAGGCGTGAGGACTGATGGCCCGCAGGGTGGCGGTGATGGTATACGGCTCCCGGGCGTCCAGGTCTATAGCCCAGAAGGTCTCTTGCGTCCCCACTGTCGGGGTGACAGCGGGTGGGGCAACGCTGCGGGGGACCCCCACCCCTTTGGTGCGATAGCGCCGGGTGAGGTCATAGAGGTCCCGGTCCGGGGGGGTGGGGAAGAGAAGGGCGGAGGGCGTGGGAGTGGGCAGTGGGGCAGGAGACGGGGGTGGGGGGGCCGTAGGGGTGGGGACGGGTGTGGGCGTTGAGGTGGGAGTGGTGCACCCCCACACCACGCCCCCCAGCACCACCAGCAGGGCCAGAAGCCGAAGGAGAGCCCTGCCCATTGCCCTCCTTTCTCCCAGGATACCACGCCAGGCCTATGGTAAAGTTGGGCGGAGGGGAGGGTATCTCCACACCGTGGGGGTGAGGTATGCGTTATCGCTCGCCCAGGCTCCTGGCAGGTATCGCCCTGCTCACCCTCCTGGTGGGGGTGTTGGCCGGCGTGCTGGCTACCCGTCGCCCGGCGTGGGCTTCCTCCCTGGCCATACCGGAGGGGCTTGTGCCGGCCATTCTCGCGGTTGGGATGGGGTTGGTGCTGGGGGCGTATGGGGCGCTCCTGGCCCACACCTTGCAAGTAGCCCGGCGTTCCGCCAACCCTACTCCGGGCGTCCCCTCTCCACTGGTTGAGGCGCTCCTGGCGGGCATTCCCCTCCTGTTCCTTTTGGGGGTGCTCCTTTACGCCCTCCTGTCCACCTGAGCGCCCGTCCCTTACAATAGAGGCGATGGGGAGCATACTCGGCCCGACGCCTTCCGCCCTCCGTGCACGGCTCCAGGGGTGGAGCCAGGGGGCCTTTCCCCTGCTGGCCGGCTCTGCCCTGGTCAGTTTCTTGCTGGCGACCCTGATGGGGGGCATTGTGCGGGTAACCGGCTCCGGCCTGGGATGCCCCGACTGGCCCCTCTGCCACGGGCGGATTATCCCCCCGCCGGACATTCATGCCTGGCTGGAGTATCTGCATCGTCTGGCGGTGGCGGTCTCTACCGTCTTCCTGGTGCTGATGAGCATCGCCGGCTGGGGCTGGGCCAGAAGCCGGGGTCAAAGGGTGCTGGCCCTCTTGCCGGGGGGGCTGCTGGTGGTGCAGGTGGCCCTGGGGGCCTTTACAGTGCTCACCGAACTGCACGGGCTGGTGGCCCTGGCCCATACCGGGGTCGCCATGGCGTTACTGGGGTCGCTGGCGGTAGTAACCGCCCAGACGACGCTGGGGGTGCGAGGGTTGGGGGACGCCCTGCGCCGAGACGGCGACTACCGCCTGGCGCTCCTGGCCCTGGGGGTAACCGCCTTCCTGCTCATCCTGACAGGGGCATATGTAACCCGCTCGGGTGCGGCCCTGGCGTGTGTGCCCTTCCCCTTGTGTAACCGCCCTCCGGCGACGCTGGAGGTGGCCCGTCTGCAAGAGGTGGACCGGCTCCATTGGGCGTCGGCGGTGCTGGTGGGGGTGCTGGTGGCGTGGGTAAGCGTGCGGGCGTTTCGGGCTTCGGCACGGGGGGTTGTGGCCCTCACCCTGCCCCTCACCCTTCTGGCCGTGGTCCAAATCGCCTTTGGGATAGCCAACAAGGTGTGGCTTTTGCCTACCTGGTCTCGGGTGGCCCACCTTATCGGGGCGGCAGGGGTGTTCACCTGGGCCTTCTTCCTGGTGGGCGTGGCCTGGCAGGTGGCCGCTCGCCCCGGCCCCACCCTTCTTCAGGAGGCCCGTGGCCTTCTACTCCTCACCAAGCCGGGGGTGATTGTCCTTCTGCTGGTGACCACCCTGGGGGGGATGCTGGCGGCGGGCGGGGGAAGGGTGGCATGGGAGCGGGTGGTGGTTACCCTTATCGCCGGCGCCCTGTGCGCCGGGGGCGCCGGGGCGCTCAACTCCTACCTAGACAGGAGCCTGGACGCACAGATGGCGCGGACGAGGCGACGCCCCCTGCCGGCGGGAGTGGTGGGGCCGGAGGAGGCCCTCTGGTTCGGGATAAGCCTGGGGGCGGTCTCCCTGGCCATGTTCGTCCTCTGGGTGAACGCCCTGAGCGCTTTGCTGGCGGGCATCGCCTTCCTTTTCTATGTCGTGGTCTACAGTTTCATCCTGAAACGGCGCACACCCCAAAACATTGTGCTGGGGGGCGCAGCGGGGGCTTTCCCGCCCCTTATCGGCTGGACGGCGGTAACGGGCAGGATGGAGCCTTCCGCCCTCTTCCTCTTCCTCATCGTCTTCTTCTGGACGCCCCCCCACTTCTGGCCCCTGGCCCTGGTGGCACGGGAGGACTACCGCTCCGCCCAGGTGCCTATGCTCCCCGTGGTGGCCGGGGAGAGGGCGTCCGCTTTTCAGGTGCTCCTGTATACCCTTATCCTGCTGGGGGTGAGCATCCTGCCGGCGGCCCTGCGCCTCTTGGGGCCGGTGTATTTGGCGTCGGCGGTGGTGCTGGGGCTGGTCTTCCTGGGCATGGCGCTGGCCCTTTACCGGCGCCCCACACCCCAGACCGCTCTGCGCCTCTACCGTTACTCTAACCTTTACCTGGCCCTGTTGTTCCTCTTCCTGGTAGTGGACAGGAGTTTGGCGGGTGCGTAGCCCACGCCAGGGGAACCCCCCCGTGGGCACGCCCGGGAGGCGAGCATGCTCATGGAAGGTGCTCCGGTGTTGGCGGGTGTGCTGGCGCCCCTGCAGGAGGGGCAAGCGCTGGCCCTAGCCCTGCTGACCGTCCTTCTGACGGGGCTGGTGGCGGGGTTCATTGCCCTGGCCACCTCCCTCTTCGCCCGGCGGGGGTAAGGGATGGGCAAACCTCCCAGCAGGACCGACCTGAACCTGTGGATGGCCTTTGTGGGGGAGGCCAAAGCCAACCGCCTGTATACCGCCTACGCCCTGAAGGCCCTGGAGGAGGGGAAGCCGGAGGTGGCCCAGGTCTTCCTGGAGGCGGCGGGGGCCGAGACCGCCCACGCCATTAGCCACCTGCGCACGCTGGGCGCCATCGGCACTACCGAGGAGAACCTGCGCCGTGTCCTGCAGGACGAGGCACGGGAGATCTCCACTATGTATCCACGGATGATCCGGGAGGCGCAGGAGGAGGGGCGAGAAGACGCCGTGGCGACCTTTACGCTGGCGTGGGAGCGGGAGCAACATCACCTGCGCATCTTCCAGGAGGCGGCACGGCGCCTGGGTCTGAAGGACCTGGAGCCAGCGAGCCCTCCACCGGCTGTGCTGGAGGTGCGCCCCTGGCGGTGGGCCCTCCCCGCCGGCCTTTTGGAGCGGGCACGCCGGGAGGTGCAGGGGGAGAAGGAGCGCGTCTCGGCCCTCACCCGCATTCGTGAAGTCGTCTTTGGGGTGCAGGACGGGCTGATCAGCACCGTGGCCCTCCTGGCGGGGGTGTTTGGCGCCCTCACGGAGCGCTACCCTGTCATCGTCGCCGGCCTGTCATCCGCCCTGGCGGGCACCTTCTCCATGGCCATGGGCAGTTACCTGGGTTCCCGAGCGGAGAAAGAGGTCCTGCAGGCGGAGATGGCCAGGGAACAGGAGGAGATAGAGCGCAACCCCACCGAAGAGATGGCGGAACTGATAGAGTTGTATCGGGCGGAGGGGATGTCTTATGAGGAGGCGGTGGCCCATGCCCAGCGGATCGCCCAGGACAAGGGCCGGTGGCTAGGCACCATGATGGAGAGGGAGTTAGGTATCACCCCGGAGATGGCGGAGGCCAGCCCTCTGAAAGATGCCCTGGCGATGGGCATTTCCTATACTCTGGCAGCGGTGGTGCCCCTAACGCCCTATTTCTTCCTCACGGGTCTGCCGGCCCTGGCCACTTCCTTGGCTGCCACGGGGTTTGCTCTCTTCGCCATTGGCGCCGGGAAGACCCGCTGGACACGGCGTAACCCCATCCTCTCGGGCCTGGAGGTTTTCCTGCTGGGGACCTTCTCGGGTCTGGTGGGGTATGCCCTGGGCACCCTGCTCCCCCGCATCCTCGGGGCACCCCCTGCCCTGGGGTAAGAGGTGTGTCGGCCAGGCCGGCCATCTGGGTGGGCACCAGCGGGTGGCACTACCCCCATTGGCGGGGCATCTTTTACCCGTCAGACTTGCCTCCCAGCCGGTGGTTGGGCTACTACGCCCGCCACTTCAGCACGGTGGAACTGAACGCCCCCTTTTACCGTTTGCCTACGGAGAAGGCGTTCCAAGGGTGGGCGAAGGGAGTGCCCCCGGGCTTCCGCTTCGCCGTCAAGGCCAGCCGATGGATCACCCACATGCGGCGTCTGCGAGGGGGACCGGAGGTGGACCTCTTCCTGGAGCGTGTGAGGCATCTGGGGGATGCCCTGGGGCCTATCCTTTACCAACTGCCCCCCCGCATGGGTCGGGACCTCCAGCGCCTGGAGGGCTTCCTGGCCCGCCTCCCCTCGGGCCTGCTCCACGCCATGGAGTTCCGCCACCCCTCCTGGTTCTGCCCGGCGGTGTATGCCCTTCTACGACGCTATCGGGTGGCGTTGTGCCTGGTGGACATAGTGGATTTCCCCAGCCCCCGGGAGGCGACGGGGGAGTTCATCTATGTGCGCTTCCACGGGGCGGGGGGCCTTTATTGGGGGAGTTACTCGGAGGACGCTCTGAGGCGGTGGGCGCAGGATATGCTGGCCCTGAGCGAGGGGTATCGGCCCCTTTGGGTCTACTTCAACAACGACGCCGAGGGCGCCGCCGTGGGGGATGCCCTACGCCTGCGGGCATTGCTGGGGGAAACGGCTTCGCCTGCCGAAGGCATTTAGGGGGAAGACCTGGCCCTTCCCTTGCCCTCGGCGCCGAGGAGGGGTATAGTAAAAAGTCAAAGGCTCACCAGGAGACAAGGGATGCTTCTCTTAGGACTGTGGATGGCAGGTGTTGGGACAGCCGGCCCGCTGGGGTATGTTGACCCTTCTACCGGTGGGGTTATCCTGCAGGCCCTGCTGGGTGGGATGGCGGGCCTGCTCTTGCTCGTGCGTCTTTTCTGGGGCAAGATAAAGCGCCTCTTCATCCGCAGGCACAAGGCCGTGCCGGCCCAGCCTGCCCGCAAACCTACTCCCCCTGTAGCGTGAGGGCCTGTGCCAGGTGCCCCTATGCCCGCGGTGCGTGACCCTGCCTCCTTCCGGGACCCCGATGGCTCGGTCTACCTGGTGGGCGAGCGGGTTATCCGTGCCTTCCTTCCCGAGGGCGCCCGGAAGTGGGCCATCCTGAAGGCGTCAGGGCTTTTGGAGGACCTGCTCCAGCGGGGGCTGGTGCTGGCATATGAGGAGAAGGCCCTGAAGGACATACCTGAACTGCAGGAGGAGGCGCCTGGTGTTTGTGCGATTGTGGAGCACCCCCGCCTCCCTTTCCTTTCCTACTGCTATGAGTGGCCCTTCAGCATGCTGAAAGATGCCGGCGTGTGCACCTTAGAGGTGGCGGAGAGGGCACTGGAGCGTGGCTTTATCCTTAAAGACGCAACCCCTTACAACATCCAGTTTCTTGGCGCCCGCCCCGTTTTGATAGACCTGGCGTCTTTGGAGCCTTACCGGGAAGGGGAACCGTGGCGGGCTTACCACCAGTTCTGTTGCCTGTTCCTGAACCCCCTACTTCTGGAGGCAACGACAGGGGTGCCCTTTCAGCCCTGGTTGCGGGGGGCTTTGGGGGGCTTACGTCCCACGGACCTCGCCCCATTGCTCCCCTGGCGCTGGAGGATGCGCCCTTTCGTCTTCACCCATGTGGTGGCGCAGGCGTGGCTGGAACGCCACTTCGCCTCGGATGTGGCTCAGGAGGGGCATCGTCCCTTGCCCCGTGTGGAGAGGGAGCAGGTGCTGCGCCTTCTGCGGAGCCTGCGCCGGGGTCTAGAACGGCTCCGCCCCCGAAAACCTGCCGGCCTCTGGGCACGCTACCAAGAGGAGTGCCACTACCATCCCGAGGCTCAAAGGGCCAAGGAAGCCTTTGTGGAGGGGGCGTTGCAGAGCCTGCGCCCTCGGGTCGTTTGGGACCTGGGGTGCAACATTGGGCACTATAGCCTTCTGGCCGCCCGCTACGCCGACCTGGTGGTGGGTATGGACTCCGACATCCAGGCGGTGGACCTCTTCTACCAGAGGGTGCGGGAGAAGGCCCGCAATGTTCTGCCCCTGGTCATGGACCTGCTGGACCCCTCTCCCAATCGGGGATGGGCGGAGGAGGAGAGGCGGGGGCTGGCCCAGCGGGGGCCTGCGGACCTGGTGCTCTGCCTGGCGCTGGTGCACCATCTGGCCATTCAGGGGAACCTTCCATTTGGCCATCTGGTGCGGTGGTTGGCACGGGTAGGGCGGGCGGTAGTGGTGGAGTTCGTCCCCAAAGAAGACCCCCGAGCCCACAACCTTTTGCGCTGGCGTGAGGATGTGTTCCCCTGGTATACACAGGGCGCCTTTGAGACGGCCCTTGAAGAGTGCTTCACCATTCGGGAGCGCTTTGCCTTGCCCCACTCGGGTCGGGTGCTTTACACGGCGATACGGAGGGGGCTGTAGATGGGGCGCCCCACTTCCCCGCCCTGGTGGCAGAGCCTGCTGGTGAGTTTCGGCCTGGCGACTATCGGCGTGGGCTCCCCCGTGCACGCCAGTATCATAACCTATCAATTGTCCGGCGAGACCATCCTTTTTGCCCTGTTTTTCTATCAAGTGGCCCCTACCCTGCTCTTGTTCCTGGTGGAACGCCTCCTTATAAGGCGCTATGGTGTTGGGGTTGCTCTTGCCCTCCTTCGTGGGGTGTTGAGCGGGCTGGCTATCCTGGTGTTCCTGCGGCTGGTCCCCCAGTTCTTACCTGCTCTCTAGCCCCGCCCGATGGGGTCATCCCTCTGGACGCTTTTCACCTGGGGCACTGCGGGGGCGGTCGGCGCTTCCGTTTTTGCCTTCCACCGGCGGGCCTTTGTATCCGACTACCTCGTTCTTGTTGGGGTGGCGAGTATTCTATGGACGGCGGTGTTCGCCCAGCAGGTTGGGCTGTTTTGGGGGGCCTGGCGTCAGCCCGCCGACACGCTGTCCCCCACACGGGAGACCCCCGGAAACGCCCCGCCTATCTTCCTCCTCTTCTTTGACGGTATGGGGAGTGATGTGCTCCTGC
>BEHZ01000027.1 GCA_002923335.1 bacterium HR23
CGAGGCTGAGAGCCCAGCGGACTGATGTTCTGGCCTGGGAGGCAGGCACCGAGCACCGGCCTTCCCGGCACCCCGGGGAAGGCGTGGGCACCCCGGCACCGCCCCAGCCCTATTCGCCTTCCACTATTAGCACCTCGCCAGCAATGCGTCAAGGTAAACATTTGTTCTCTTAATCTTGCCGTTATCGCTACGTTCCTTCCTATAAAAGGCGGGAAGAGACCCGGCACTATGCTTTGCAGATGGCCCACTAGCCCTCCTGCGCCAGAATGCTGGCCACCTCACGGAAGGCGTCAACGGTGCGAGCGATGTCCTCCTCGGTATGGGCCAGGGAGATGTAGAACTTGCTCTGGCCCTTGAGGATGCCCCGCTCCCGCAGGAGGGCGTTGAAGCGGTGAAGGCGCCGAAGGTCGGCTTTGCGGGTGGAGCGGTAGTCCACAATCGGCTCTGGGGTGAAGAGGACGTCAAAGAGGGGATCCTCCCCGACGACCTGGGCGGGGACCTCCGCCTCCTGAAGGGCAGACCTCAACCCCTCTCGCACCTTGCGCCCGATGGCGAACAGGCGCTGGTAGGTGCCGGGTCGGCGCAGTTCTCGCAAGGTCGCCAGACCAGCCACAGCTGCGATGGGATTCCCACTCAGGGTGCCCACCTGGGGGACGAAGCCGTCGGTTCGCTCTAGGGCGGGGTCAAAGTGGTGCATAATCTCCTCCCGTCCCACGACTGCGGAGAGAGGGTAACCCCCGCCCACGATTTTTCCCAAAGTAGCCAGGTCGGGCACTACGCCGTAGTATTCCTGGGCGCCGCCGTAGGCGAAGCGGAAGCCCGTTACCACCTCGTCGAAGATGAGGACGATGCCATATTGCCGGGTAATCTCCCGCAGGCCTTGCAGAAAGCCCGGCACCGGGGGGATGACCCTCTGGAACGGCTCCACGATGACCGCCGCCAGGTCATCACGGTGGTGAGCGATGATCTCCTCAGTCGTTTTGAGGTCGTTGTAAGGGGCCACCAGGACTAGGTCAGCCAGGGCTTTGGGCACCCCGGCAGAGTTGATCTCCCCTTGGGGGAAGGGGAGGTTCTGGCGGGGAAGGATGCTCACCGCCCCGTAGTCGCTGAAGCCGTGGTAGCCCCCTTCAAACTTCAGCACCTTTTCACGGCGTCGGTAGGCACGGGCCAGGCGCAGGGCGAAGAAGTCGGCCTCCGTCCCGCTGGACAGGAAGCGCACCTTTTCGGCACAGGGGACGGCACGGGTGATCTCCTCCGCCAACAAAACCGCCGGCTCGTTGGTCATAAAGAAGGTGCTTCCCTGGGCGACGGCTTCCTGCACCGCCTTGACCACCGCCGGGTGGGCGTGCCCGAGCACCATCGGCCCCGACCCCAGCAGGTAGTCAATATACTCGTTGCCTGATACATCCCACACATGTCCCCCCTGCCCCCGCCGGATGATGAAGGCCTCCTCCTTGGGCAGATACACATTGCCCAGGGTGCCTCCGGGCAGGACACGGAAGGCCCGTTCTACCAGGTCGGCTTCATGGGGGGACCGCTGGCGAGACATCTCTCCCTCCTACCTCTGCAAGCCCTTTCTATCCTACCGCCCCCAGCCAGCCTGTCAAGGCGGGTAGACATAGCGTATCGGATGGTATCCCTCCCGTCCTTACCCTTTTCCAACTTTTGCGCCCAAGGGGATGAGCGCCACCGGGAGTTGGGAAAGCCCCGGCCCTCCGCTTTGCGTGTGGAGGCAAGGACTGTGGTATGGTAGGGAGGGGGAGCCGGGTCAGAGGAGGCACCTATGCACGTCCTCATCACGGGGGCCACCGGCTTCATCGGACAGCACCTGTGCCGTGCCCTAGGGCAGGATGGGCACACCCTTACCGCTCTGTCGCGCAATCCGGGCGCCGCCTTGCGCAGGGTGCCGGGGCTTTCCCAAGCCCTCGTTTGGGACCCTCTGGGCGTTCCTCCCGATCTGAAAGACTTGTCACCCATTGATGCCGTGGTGCACCTGGCAGGGGAGAGCATCGCCGGGCGCTGGACACCTGCGAAGAAGCGGGCCATCCGGGAGAGCCGGGTGTTGGGGACTCGCACCCTGGTAACCGCCCTGGAGTCCCTGTCCCCGCGCCCCAGGGTGCTCCTATCCGCCAGCGCCACGGGCTATTACGGCGATGGGGGCGAGGTTCCCCTCACCGAGGAATCTCCACCGGGCAAGGACTTCCTGGCCCAGGTGTGCGTCGTCTGGGAGGAGGAGGCGAGACGGGCCGAGGCCCTGGGCATACGGGTGGTGTGCCTGCGGGCGGGGATCGTCTTTGGGCCAGGGGGTGGGGCACTCACGCCCCTACTGGTGCTGGCCCGCTTGGGCCTGGGGGGGCCGTTGGGTTCAGGCCGACAGTGGTGGTCGTGGGTGCATATGGATGACCTGGTGGGCCTGGTGCGCTTCCTGTTGACCTCCGACCTCCACGGCCCCGTCAACGCGGTTTCCCCTAACCCCATCCGCCAGAGGGAACTGGCAAAAGCCCTGGGGCGGGTTCTCCGGCGACCAGCCCTCCTCCCCACGCCGGGATGGGCACTGCGCCTGCTCGTGGGCGAGGTAGCCCAGGAACTCCTCTTCAGCCGTCGTGTGCTCCCCAAGCGGGCACAGGAGGCGGGTTACCGCTTTCGGGTGGCGACGGTGGAGGACGCGCTGCACACCATCCTGGCTCGGGGCTGACCCCTCGTCCTTTCTTTGGGAGGGAGTTTCCCAGCCCCGCCATGTTACAATCGCCTGAAGAGGAGGGCACGGCTGTATGCGCTTCTCCAAACTGCACGGCGCTGGCAATGATTATGTGGTAGTAGACGCCAGGCACCTGGCCCTTGACTGGCCCCAAGTGGCACGCTCCGTGTGCCATCGGCGGTTCGGCGTGGGTGCCGACGGGCTTATCCTGGTGCTGCCATCTCAGAAGGCTCACCTGCGCATGCGCATGTTCAACCCCGACGGCTCAGAAGCCGAGATGTGTGGGAACGGCATCCGTTGCTTTGCCAAGTTCGCTCTGGAGCGGGGGATAGCCCCCCGAGAGGCCCCGGCGCTCCGTGTGGAGACCCTGGCGGGCATCCGCACCGTGGAACCCCTCTGGGCTAACGGGAAGGTGGTGCGGGCACGGGTGAACATGGGCAAACCCGGGCTGAAAGCCGAGGCGGTGCCTGTAGACCCTGCCCATCGCCTGGTGCCGGTGGGCCAGCGGGCCAGCACCCTCTACGGGGCTACCCCTTCGGGACCTGGCTATGCATCACCCCCTCCGGACATGGCCTTTGACTGGCCCCTGGTGCTGGAGGGGCGGTCTTTCACCTTCACGGCAGTCTCTATGGGCAACCCCCATGCCGTTGTCTTCCTGGAGGAGCCGGTGGACGCTTTCCCCCTAGCCCATTTTGGCCCCCTGGTGGAACGGCACCCCCTCTTCCCCCGACGGGTCAACTTTGAGGTGGCGAACCTGGTAGACCGGAGGCACCTAAAGGTGCGGGTGTGGGAGCGGGGCGCTGGGGAGACCTTGGCCTGTGGCACAGGGGCGTGCGCCGTGGCGGTCTCCGCACGCCTACACGGCTACATAGAGGACCAGGTAGACATAACCCTCCCCGGCGGTGTCCTGACCGTGTTCTGGGATGGGGAGGGGGAAGTGCTTCTTGAGGGGCCGGTGGAGGAGGTGTTTGAAGGGGAGTGGCTCCGCCCCTGGGGAGGGCAGTAGGTGTGCGCTTCTCCCGTCGCCTGGACCACCTGCCTCCCTACCTGTTTGTGGAAATCTCCCGGCGCATCTCGGCCAAGCGGGCGCAGGGGGCCGATGTCATCTCCTTCGGCATTGGCGACCCCGACCTGCCCACCCCTGCCCATATCGTTGATGCCCTTATCTCCGCCGCCCGGGTGCCGGCCAACCACCGTTACCCGGAGACAGACGGCCTCCCCTCTCTGCGCAGGGCCATCGCCCACTGGTATGAGGCCCGCTTCGGCGTTAGCCTGGACCCCGACAAGGAAGTCCTCCCCCTCATAGGAGCCAAAGAGGGCATCGGCCACGCCGGGCTGGCTTTCCTGGACCCGGGGGATGTGGCCCTGGTGCCCGACCCCGCTTACCCCGTCTATGCCGTGGGGACGATGTTCGCTGGCGCAACCCCCTATTACCTACCCCTGCGAGAGGAGAGCGGCTTCCTGCCGGACCTGCGGAGTATTCCGCCCGAGGTGTGCCGGCGAGCGAAGGTCCTGTGGCTGAACTACCCCAACAATCCCACCGGGGCTACCGCCGACCTGGGCTTCCTGGAGGAGGCGGTGGCCTTCTGCAAGCGCTGGGACATGCTCCTGCTCTACGATAACTGCTATTCGGAAGTGACCTACGATGGCTACCGTCCGCCCAGCATCCTCCAGGTGCCGGGGGCCAAAGAGGTAGCGGTGGAGTTCCATTCCCTTTCCAAGACCTACAACATGACCGGTTGGCGTATTGGGATGGCGGTGGGTAACCCTTCGGCCATCCACGCCCTTTTTGAGGTCAAGTCCAATCTGGACTCCGGCATCCCCCAGGCGATTCAAGAGATGGCTATTGCCGCGCTCACCGGTCCCCAGGGTTACCTGGCACAGCGCAACGCCATCTACCAGCGTCGGCGGGATCGTCTGGTGGGGGTTTTGCGACAGATAGGGCTCTCCCTCACGCCCCCCCGTGCCAGCCTCTACCTCTGGGCCAGGGTGCCCGCTGGATACACTTCGGGGGAGTTCGCTACCATGTTGTTGGAGGAGAAGGATATTGTGGTAACCCCCGGGCGGGGATACGGCGTAGAGGGAGAGGGGTTCATCCGCCTATCCCTCACCTTGTCCGATGAGGACCTGGAGCGGGCGGTGCGCCGCCTAGAAGGGTGGCGCATCCCGCCCCGGGGGCAGTAAGGAGGGGAGTCTATCGGCACCACATTGCACTCCACTCTTCCCCAGCAGGAACGGGCCATCCTGGTGGGTGTGGAGGTGAAGGGTGTTCCGTCGCCCATTGCTCTAGAGGATTCGGTGGAGGAACTGGCCCAGTTAGCCCACACGGCGGGGGCTCAAGTGGTGGGGCGGGTTCTTCAGCGCATTGAGCGCCCCAGCCCGTTCTACTTGGGGCGGGGAAAACTGGAAGAACTAAAGGCCGAACGAGAAGCCAGCGGAGCGACCCTGGTTATCTTTGACGACGAACTGACCCCTAGCCAGCAACGCAATCTGGAGGAGGCGCTCAAGGTCAAGGTCATTGACCGCAGTGCCCTTATCCTGGATATCTTCGCCAAGCACGCCCGCACCCGTGCAGGGCGTTTGCAGGTGGAACTGGCCCAGCACCAATATCTCCTGCCGCGGCTGGTGGGACAGTGGAGCCACCTGGAGCGCCTAGGGGGTGGTATCGGCACCCGGGGGCCGGGCGAAAGCCAGTTGGAGACGGACCGGCGGCTCATTCGCAAACGCATCCAGCGTCTCCAGAAGGCCTTGGAGGAGGTGCGCTCCCAAAGGGCGCTTCAGCGCCAGCGGCGCAGGGCCACCGGCCTGCCGGTCATCTCCCTGGTGGGCTATACCAATGCCGGCAAGAGCACCCTCTTCAACGCCCTTACCCGTGCCGGGGTGCCCGCCGAAGACCGCCTCTTTTCTACTCTGGACCCCGTTACTCGCCGAGTTGCCCTCTCTCAGGGCACCGTCGCCCTGCTGACCGACACTGTGGGCTTTATCCACAAACTCCCCCCCACCCTGGTGGAGGCCTTCCACGCCACCCTAGAAGAACTGGAGGAGGCGACGGTGCTTGTGCACGTGGTGGACATAACGCATCCTCATGCCCGCCACCAGGTGCAGGTGGTGGAGAAGACGCTGGAAGGCCTGGGTTTGGCCGGCAAGCCGCGTGTGTTGGCTTTGAACAAGGTGGATCGCCTCCCCCTTGCGCCGGAGAAGGTCGCCCAGGTGATTGCCCAGATAGGCCTGGCTCCGGACGAGCGGCCGGTCTTGGTTTCGGCCGTCCAGCGGTGGGGGCTGGAGACCTTGCTGAAGGCGGTGGAGGAGGCCATACACGAGGCATGGGAGAGCCAGATGGCACGCATGGGGGCGGTGCATTTCCTCGGCTAGGGCAGGGCGCAGGCTTGCGGAGCACGGGCGTGGGGTGGTAACTTTTCCTGTGATGGCTTGTCCCAGAGAGGTCTGGGAGCGGAGGTGCAAGCGATGGTAGTTACCCCACGCCTGTATTACGACTTGTCACCCCAGGGCTTGGCCTTCTATGCCCATTCTTCCGACCCTTCGGGGCGCGGCCCCGTGCTGGTGCTCCTGGTGGGGCCGGGCAATGTGCTGGAGGCTCCACCCGAGAAGGCGGTAAGCATCCGCCCCGGGGTGCTGAGCGTCGCATGCGCCGATGGATGGGTGGTGATTTTGGATGTGGCCGAGGGAACGGCGCGCCGGAGCGGGCCGGGGGGCGAGGAGGTATACAACGGGAGCCTGGAGGAGGGGAACGAAGGGCGAGGATGGGTGCCTGTGCGGTAGGAGAGGTTTGTTCGCCCTATATTTGTTATGTTCACAGACCCTTTTGACATAACCTCCCGTTGGCCCTTCAGCCCGTCTGCGGGCGCTGTCCCGGGATGAAACTGGGCGGGCGCCCTGCTATCTGGTCCATATGCATGCTGTCGTGCCGATAAAGGGCCCGCAGGAATTGGAGCACCGTCATCTCCCCAAAGGTGCGGTGCACGCCCTTGCGGTGAAGGGTCTCGGGGGTCAGAGGGGCACTGGCGAGACGCCGTAACGACTGAGCACGGGTGGTCTTGAGCCGGGTGACCCAATACTTCAAGGGCATCCGGTCGGCGGTGTCCACCTCTCGGGTGAAGACTTGCCCTTCCTCCCGGGTCTGCCCGACCTGGCTTCCGGGCTTCTCCAACACGGTGAGCGCCCAATCCACCCACGCCTCTTCGGCGTGGCAGAGATGGGCCAGTTGCTGTTTTACTGACCACTCGCCGTTGGGGTGCACCTCGGCGTGCTCCTCCGGCATCGCCTCTAACATGCGCAGGAGTTGGCGGCGGTGGTCGGCCAGTTTCCGGTAGAGGTCAGCCAACTCCTCGGGCACCGGAGACACCGTGGCCACGTTCTCACCCTCCCGCTTGGACGGCCGTATGCCTGCCCCGGCAGGGGAGGTCCCCCCGGGGCAGGCACGGCGCCCCTGTGCTTTCTAGGAGGCAGCCTTTTGCGTCGCCCTCTCCCTCTCTTCAAGGGGGATATAGGGGAGGTCCATGGGTCCGGTGTAGAGCAGGAGCGGGCGGATGAGGATATTGTCCCTCCACTGCTCCAGCACCTGCAGGGTCCAACCGGGGATGCGCCCCATAGCGAAGATGGGAATGAAGAGGTCCTCGGGGATGCCCAGCAGGTAGTAGATGGAGCCGGCGTAGAAATCCACGTTCACATAGATACCTTTGGCACGGTAGGGGGCCATGACCTCGTTCTCAAACCGTTGCAGGATCTGGAACCATTGAGGCTGGCCCTTCTTCTCGCCCAGCCAGCGGGAGCGCTCCCGAAGGTGGCGGGCGCGGGGGTCTTCCGCCTTGTAGACCCGATGGCCGAAGCCCATAATGCGCTCGCCCCGTGCCAGGTGCTCGGCGGCCCACGCCTTGGCCCGCTCCGGGTCGGCCACCTCTTTGACCATATGCATCACCGCCTCGGCGGCTCCGCCGTGTAGGGGGCCTTTCAAGGTGGCGATCCCACTCACAACCGCCGAGTGGAGGTCGCTCATCGTGGAGGCTGTTACCCGTGCAGCGAAGGCGCTGGCGTTGGAGCCGTGCTCAGCGTGGAGGATGAAGTCCACATCCAGCAGACGGGCCTCTTCGGGGTCGGGCTCTTTGCCGAAGAGCATCCAGAGGAAGTTGGCGGCGTGGTTGAGGCGGGGGTTGGGGGGAACCGGCTCTAGCCCTTTGCGGATGCGGTCGTGGTAGGCCACGATGGTGGGGGCCTGGGCGGTGAGGCGCAACCCCTTGCGAATGGTCGCCTCTTTGGAGAAGTCGTTCACATCGGGGTCGTAGGCGGATAGGGCCGACACCGCCGTGCGCAACACATCCATCGGGTGAGCGTTCTTCACCAAACGGATGACCTGCACCACTTCGGGTGGTATCTCCCGGGAGGCGCGCAGGGTGCGGTCCAGTTCGTTCAGTTCGGCTCGGGTGGGAAGTTTTCCGTAGAGGAGAAGGTAAATCACCTCTTCAAAAGTAGACTTCTCCGCCAGGTCGTGGATGTTGTAGCCCCGGTAGAGGAGTTTGCCGATGCTCCCATCTATGAAACTGGCTTCGGTGGTATCAAAGTAGACGTCTTTGAGGCCGCGGTAAATCTGGACTCCCTTCTGCTGGGTCATGTCTCCTGCTCCTGTCTGTATTTTTTCCCTGCAACGCCCCGGATACTGCTGGGCAAAGGAAGGCCGGGCACCAGGCCCGGCCCTCCCCCCGTTCCTTCCAAACAGGGACTAGTCCCGGCGCCCGAAGATAGCCACCGCCCCCGTAAAGGAGCCTGGGCGCCCACCCAGGTTGTGGGTAAGGCCCAGGCGTGGGGTCTTCTTGATCTGCCGAGGGCCTGCCTTGCCCTGCAACTGCTTATACACCTCGTAAATCATCCGAATGCCGCTGGCCCCGATCGGGTGGCCGAAGCACTTCAGCCCCCCGTCGGTGTTGACGGGCAGTTCCCCTTCCAGGGTGAAGGTGCCCGCCTCCACCTCGGCTGGCCCCCGTCCCCGCTCGGTGAAGCCCAGGTCTTCGTAGAGGATCAACTCGGTGATGGTGAAGCAGTCGTGGACGATAGCCAGGTCTATTTCCTTGCGGGGGTTCTTGACGCCCGCCTCCTGATAGGCGATTTGGGCGGCACGGATGTTCTCGGGGAAGTGGATGAAGTCGTAGTCGTCGTGCAGGAGGCCCTGCTTACCGCCCACCGCCAGCCCTAGCCCCTTCACCAGCACATAGTCATCCCGGAAGTTCTTGGCCCAGTCGGCCCGCACGATGATGGCTGCGGCCGCCCCATCGGACACCCCACAGCAGTCATAGAGGCCCAGAGGCCAGGCGATCATGGGGGCATTGAGCACCTGCTCCTCGGTGACCTCCCGCTGGAAGTGGGCTTTGGGGTTCAGAGTGCCGTTGTGGTGGTTCTTCACGGCGATCTTGGCCAGGATGCGCTTCAACTGGTCCATGGGGATGCCGTAGTGGTGGGCATAGCGGGTCGCGGCGAGGGCGAACTGAGCGGGCGGGGGTGTGGGCGGTTCCACATCGCTGCTGGGGCCCCTGGGGGTTACCAGGCCCGATGCCCCGGAGTCCTTCAGTTTCTCCACCCCCATAGCCAGCACAATATCGTAAATACCTGCCGCCACGGCGTAGCAGGCGTTGCGGAAGGCGTCGGTGGCGGTGGCGCAGGCGTTTTCACAGCGGGTGATGGGGATATAGTCCAGTTTGAGAGCCTCGGCCAGGCCCTGGCCGGTGCTGAAGGAGCCTACAGTGCCCACCCACGCCGCCTGGATATCCTTGGGGGAGACACCCGCGTCCTGGTAGGCCTCGTATGCCGCCTCCACCATCAGGTCCATGGCGTCGGCGTCCCAGCGTTCGCCGAACTTGGTGCACCCCATCCCGATAATGGCGACCCGGTCCCGAATGCTTTCCATGCGCTCTCCTCCTTTCCTTCCTGGTGAGGCTAGGCCCGCACCGGCATACACTTCCAGTAGTAGTTATGGACGCCCCCCACCGTCCGCAGTTTGCGGAAGGTCAGTTCCACAGGCATCCCGATGCGCACTTCGCTGATCTCCCTGTCGGTCATCATGCCAAGCCAGCGCCCGCCCCCCTCAAAGTTTACCACCGCCAGCACCAAAGGTGTATCTATGGTGCCGGCCAGGTAGTCCATAGAGTAGGTGAACACTGTGCCGTAGGTTTCCGCCAGGCGAATAGGCGTCATCTGGTCGGCCGCCTGGCACTTGGTGCACACCCTTTGGGGGGGATACTGAATATATCCGCAGGCATTGCATCGGCTCCCGTAGAAGCGGATGTTCTCCTCCTTCTCCCGCCAGAGGGCGGAGACAGAGGGAACGGGCGGAGGCGGACGGCGAGCCGCCTCGGAGACCCACACCTCCCGCCAGCGGGTGTAGGTCTCGTAGGTGGGGAGGATGCGCCTGGATTCCTGGTATCGGCTCACCAGACGCCGGCCCTGCCTCACCTCCCCGACCCGTTCGGTGGCCTGGAAGAGGTAAGCATCGCCCCCGTCACCATATCCCACCGCCAGGATGCGCTCGCCGGGCTTGGCCGTCTCCAGGGCGCTGACCAGGAGCATAAGGGTAAAGGCGGCTCCGGTGTTGCCCACCTTACCGAAGAGGGGGTCAACCACCTGCTCGGGGCGAAAGCCCAAGCGCCGAGCCATATCCTGGTGCCGGCGGGCGTCGGGGGCATAGAGGGCGACTTTGCCGATGTCCCTGGGCACCACCCCTGTCTTCTGGGAGAACTCGCTGACCACCTGGGGGACGACCCGCTGATACCCTTCTTCAATGATGAAACGGTCCTCCCAGGAGCGGATGAAGGTGTCCTGGGGGGTGCGCCAGGTGTCCAGCATATGTTCGGTGATGGTGTGGCTGGCCACCACCTCAGCCACCCCACTATCCCGCCCTATCAGCAGCGCCGCTGCCCCGTCCCCCAGGGAGCGCTCCAGTTCCCCTCGGGGGGCGCTCATCCGGCAGTCAGCCGCCACCACCAGGGCCTGGCGAGCGCTCCCAGCCAGCACCGCATCCAGCGCCGCCCGCAGGGCGATGGTCCCCCCACGCAAGTTGTTGGTGATATCGGCGGCGAAGACATTCGGGCGCAGGTCTAGGGCTTCGGCGATAAGGGCGGAACCTTGCTGTTCAAGATACGGGGGTGTGGTGGTGGCGAAGTAGAGGGCATCTACCTGGCTTCTGTCCAGGCCGCGTAGACAGTCCTGGGCAGCGGCCACAGCCATAGTAACGCTATCTTCATCAAAGTTGCCGACCGCCTTCTCCAACGGCGAGCCCCATCCGGCGGTCTCCCTCCCCAGGCGGAACCGTGGAATGTAAGCCCCACACGCGAGGATTCCAGCCATGGGCGCTCCTTTATGTGGAATGCCGTCCTCATCCTAACACTAACCTTCTTCTGTGTCAACGGGTATGCTAGCATGTGTTCGGGCCCCGCCACCATGTGCCGGTAAAGAGGGGGCCCTCAGAGGGGGAGGTATGCGCAGGTTTTGTCTCCCGGCCATCGTCGCCCTGACCATCGTCGTCTTCGGGGCGTGTAAGCAAGGGCCTGTAGCATCCCCGTCAGCCCCACCTGCCCAGGCCACACCCCCCGTCCTGAGCCTCCAATCCCCCCAGGACGTCCCCCCAGAGTTCAAGGCCCTGTGGGAGGCTTACAGCATCCTCTCCCGTGAGTATGTGGATAAATCCAAGATCACGCCGGATATCCTGGCACGCGGCGCCATCCGAGGGATGCTGGAGACCCTCAACGACCCCCACACCAGTTACCTGCCCCCGGAGCGCTATCGGCAGGAGGCACAAGACTTTCAGGGCACCTTCAGTGGGATAGGGGCCGAGGTGTTCCTGCGCAACGGGCGCATTATCCTGAACCCCATGCCCGGCAGCCCGTCCGAGCGGGCCGGGTTGCGCCCCGGCGACGCCGTGCTGGCAGTAGATGGGGAGAAGACCGACGGCTGGAGCGTAATGGACGCGGTGGCCCGCATTCGGGGACCCAAAGGGACCACGGTGCGTCTGACCATCCTGCACCTGGGGGAGACAGAGCCGGTGGAAGTTGCCATCGTCCGAGACACAATCCGCCTGGAGAGCGTCTTTATGAACATGATGAGCGATGGCATGGCCTATATCCGTATCAGCGCCTTTTATGAGAACACGGAGCAGAGTTTCGTCCAGAAGTTACAGGAGGCGAAACGGCAGGGGGCTAAAGGCATTGTCCTGGACCTGCGCAACAACCCCGGTGGCTACCTCACGGTGGCGGTGAACATTGCCAGCCATTTCCTCAAAGAGGGGCTGGTGGTGTATGAGGTGGACGGCACGGGCAAGCGCACCGACTGGCGGGTGCGCCCCGGGGGTCTGGCCACGGACATGCCCCTGGTGGTGCTGGTGAACCAGTTCTCCGCCAGCGGGAGCGAGGTGGTGGCAGGGGCCTTGCAGGACCACGGCCGTGCCCGCCTGGTGGGCACCCGCACCTTTGGCAAAGGGAGCGTGAACCTGCTCCGGCAACTCTCTGACGGGGGTGGGCTGTATTATACCTACGCCCACTGGTATACCCCCAAGGGACGCCTCATAGAAGGGGAGGGCCTTACTCCCGATGTAGAGGTGCTGGCCAGCGCCCGTCGCGGCGACCCCCAACTGGACAAAGCCGTGGAAGTGCTGAAAGAGGCCATGGCCCTGGCCAGAGGATAAGTTCTATGCCCAAAGCCCGGCCGCAGCCCACCAGCCACCCCCCGCCGGCTCCGTCCCCACGGGAGCGCAAGCCGGCCATCAAGGTCATCACCGTCAACCGGAAGGCCTACCACGACTACCATATTTTGGCGACCTACGAGGCGGGCATAGCCCTGAAGGGCACGGAGATCAAGTCCATACGGGAGGGGCGCATCAACATTCGGGACGCCTACGCCCACCACCAGGGCGGGGAGTTATGGCTCTACAACTGCCATATCGCCCCCTACAGCAAAGGAGGCCCCCACAATCACCCCCCCACTCGGCCCCGCAAACTCCTCCTCCATCGGGAGCAGATAGACGAGGTCATCGGCGCCTTGTCCCAGAAGGGGATGACCGTGGTCCCCCTGAGGGTCTACATCAAGGGGAGGCTGGCGAAGGTGGAACTGGGCTTGGTGCGGGGCAAGCGCCAGTATGAGAAGCGGGAGGCCCTGCGGGAGCGGGAGGCCCAGGAGGAAATGGCCCGCTATATGAAGCGCTCCCGCTAGGGCCCGCCCTTCCGCTCCAGGACGAAGTCCAGTTCCAGGCGGATGTTATCCTCCACGCTGAGGACCGCCATCACCCTGGGTATGGTCATACCGAAGTCCCCGAACTTGAAGGCGGTCCGGGCTTGCCCACGCACCCCGCTCTCGGAGAAGGTGGCCTCCACCTCCCAGGTGATGGGCCGTGTAACCCCGTGGATGGTCATATCCCCTGCGACCTGGAAGCGGGCCTCTCCTTGGGTGGGAAGCGGGCCAGTCAACCCTATCACCTGGTGGGGGATAAACTCCGCATAGGGGTAAAGGTGGGTCTCCAGGGTGTTCCGCTGGATATACTGGTCACGCCGGCTTTCATCACTGCGGAGGGTGCGCAGGTCAACGGTGAACTTGGACCCTTCCAGAATCGCCAGGGTGGATGGATCCAGACGAAGAGTCCCGGAGACTTGCTGAGTCGTGCCCACCGCATCGGAGGGGAAGTTGAGGCGGGCCAACTGCTCCCGCACACGGTAGCGTGCCTCGCTTCCGGCTGCCACCTCCAGCCAAACCCCGCCCGTGGAGAGTAGGTGGGGCTCGTGGCTCCCCTCAGGAGTGGGTGGAGGGGGTGGAGTAGGCGTAGCGGTTGGCGGGGCAGGAGTGGGGGAAGCCGGGGTGGCTGTGGGAGAGGAAGGGGCACGGGCACACGCTCCCAGCAAAAGGGCCGAGAGTAGCATCAGCAAGGCCATCTTGGGCAAACGCATACTCGCCTCCTGATGAGGTATATCACATGTGTATACGCTTGCCCGCAAAAAAGGTTAGCCCCATAATGGAGCGAGATATGGCCGTTTCTCCAAGGAGGTGGCCTTGCGGAGTGACTTGGACGCCCTCTTCCACCCGCGCTCCATTGCGGTGGTAGGCGCTTCGCCCGACCCGGAGAAAATGGGGCACCGGTATGTGCGGATCCTGAAGGAGTTCGGTTTCCCCGGCCCTATCTACCCCATTCACCCCAAAGCCCCCGACATCCTGGGCCTCAGAGCCTACCCCAGCCTGCTGGACGTGCCGGGGACAGTGGATTATGTCATCTCCTGCATCCCGGCGCCCAACATCCTGGAGTTGGTGGAAGAGTGCGCTCGCAAAGGGGTGCGTCTTATTCACTCCTACACCGCCCGTTTCAGAGAGACGGGGCGCCATGACGCCGCCTCCCTGGAGCAGGAGTTCCTGCGCCGTGCACGGCAGGCGGGCATCCGCATCCTCGGACCCAACTGTATGGGCCTCTATTACCCGAAGATGGGTATCAGTTTCAAGCACAACATGGCCCGGGAGCCGGGGACGGTAGGCGTGCTTTCCCAGAGCGGGGGCAACGCCGTGGAGATGGTGTTTGACGGTTCCCTGCGGGGCCTCCGCTTCAGCAAGGTTATCAGTTACGGCAACGCCGTTGACCTGAATGAGGCAGACTTCATGGAATACTTTGCCGACGACTTGGAGACGCAGGTGGTGTGCGCCTATATTGAGGGGGTCAAGGAGGGACGGCGTTTCTTCCGGGCCCTCAAGCGCGCGGCCCAACGCAAGCCGGTCGTGGTGCTGAAAGGAGGGCGCACCTCTGCAGGGAGACGAGCGGTTGCCTCCCACACTGCATCCCTGGCCGGGGAGCGGGAACTCTGGCGGGCGCTGGTGCGCCAAGCCGGCGCAGTACGGGTGGACACCATGGAGGAGATGGTGGACACGGCCATCGCCTTCGCCTTCTGCAAGCCCGGCACAGGCCTACGGGTGGGCGTTGTAGGGGGCGGGGGGGGAAGGAGCGTCGCCTCGGCCGACGAGTGTGAGGAGGTGGGGCTATGGGTGGTGCCCATCCCTGATGATATGCGCCGGGCGTGGCGGGAACTAGACCCCTCTGTGGCCGACTGGTTGGGCAACCCGGCCGACGGCTCTATCCTTCAGGGAAGTCCCCTCACCGTGGAACGGGTGCTGGACATGATGGCCGACCACCCCGTTTTTGACATCCTCATCGCCAATGTGGGAGAGCACTTCCCCCTGGAGCACCCCGACGGCATCCCCCGCACCCGGGCGACGGTGCAGGCTTTCATTCAAACGGCAAAACGAGCGTGCAAGCCCCTGGCGGTGGTGCTGGGCGACACCCTGGCCCATCAGCCCTGGCAGAGGGAGGTTATGCGGGAACTGCGGGAGGCCCTGGCCTCGGCGGGCGTGGCTACCTTCCCCACGGTGCGCAGGGCAGGTCTGGCCCTGCGCCGCTTGGCCACTTACTACCGGGAGCGCAGTGAGGAGCACGCCTATGCTCGCCCGTAAGATGCGCATCTTGGAGGAGATAGAGCAGGCCTGGCGGGAACTGCTAGAGGCCCTTGACCAGGTTCCCCCCGAAAGGATGGAGGAGGCGGGCATTATCGGCTCCTGGTCGGTCAAAGACCTGTGTGGGCATATCACCACCTGGGAGGAGGAGGTGGTGGAGAACATCCAGCGCTTCCTGGAGCACAAGCGCATGCGCCAATACAGGGACATAGACGCTTTCAACGCACGGGCAGTGGCGGCCAGGCGTTCCCTCTCCCTAGAGGCGGTTATGGCCGACTTCTACAACAACCATGGGGAGATGATGGACTTCCTGCGGGGCCTCTCCGAGACCCTCTTCTCCTTGCGGGCCATCCAGCACCGCATTCGTGCCGACACCTATCAGCACTATCGGGAGCACGCTCAGGACCT
>BEHZ01000028.1 GCA_002923335.1 bacterium HR23
CACCTGCCCTATTTCCCTGCTTACCCGCCTATCCCGCTGGCTGGGACGGTCCCTATGCAAGGGGACATCCGACTTCTTCGGGAGTCCAACGAACCTGCTGGCTACGCTATCCCAGCGTGGTTATAGGGTTGTAGAGTATCAGGCATATTTTTTGTGCCGACATACTAACGCCCTGTGTAAGGGGAAGAAGTCCTTTTCACAGAGGTATCCCTTTCAGACGGTAGCTGGCATAGGCCTGGGATACCTGGGCGCGCTGGTGCCGAACGGGAAGCCTTTCCGGCGGGTAAAAGGGCTGACCATACAGTCTGTCTCTTTTATGGGTGCCCCGGGCCTCTTTGAAGAGTTTGTGGGGGACATCAGCCGGGAGACGGCAAGGGGAACGGTGTTTTTCGTGCACGTTCTTTTACCCCATGAGCCTTATGTCTTTGACGGCTCCTGTCGGTGGCACCGGCCGCCCTTTGATGACGCTCTCCTTGCCCAGGTGGAGGCCTACGAAAGGCAAGTCCAGTGTGTAGACACCCTCCTGGGGCGGTTCGTGGAGCGCCTGAAGCAGGAGGGCGTCTACCAGTCAGCGGTGGTGGTGGTTACGGGAGACCACGGCCCTCGCCCTCTGGCCAAGTGGCAGGTGGAGCGCCCTGATGCCATCAACGGGATGGTGGCACGGGTGCCTTTGTTGATAAAGGCCCCCGGCCTTCGCCCAGGTGTCTCCACCGTGGACTACCAGCATATAGATTTCAAGCCCACCCTTCTGGATGTGCTGGGGTTACCTCCGGAGCCGGGCCTGCCGGGGGTGTCTGCCTTGGCTGCGGCACGACCCCTCCGCCCCAAGATGTTCTGGTGGCAGGGGAAAAGGTATGTCGCCTCGGAGCCGACGGGGCGTGGCCCTTGGATGTTGCTGGGGGCCGAGGGGGGTGGGGGCTAACTGCACCCCCCTCGGCCTCACCGCGCCTACACCGCCACAGGCTGGCTGGGCGGGGCAACCCGCTTGCCCAGGGCGCCCGCCACCGCCCGCACACCGTCCATGAGTTTGCGGAAGTTCTCCGGGGTGAGGGACTGGGCGCCGTCGCTCAGGGCCTGGTCAGGGTTGGGGTGCACCTCAATGAGTAGCCCGTGCGCCCCCGCCGCCACCCCCGCCAGCGCCATGGGGGTAACCAGGTGCCACTTCCCTGTGCCGTGGCTGGGGTCCACGATGATGGGCAGGTGGCTCAGGCGCTTGATAACGGGCACCGCCGCCAGGTCCAGGGTATTGCGGGTATAGGTCTCAAAGGTGCGGATGCCCCGCTCGCACAGGATCACCTGCTTGTTCCCCCCGGCCAGGATGTATTCGGCGGCCAAGAGCCACTCCTCGTAGGTGGTGGCGAATCCCCGCTTCAGGAGCACAGGCTTGGCCACCTTCCCCACGGCGTGCAGGAGTTTGAAGTTCTGCACGTTGCGGGCGCCGATCTGCAGGATGTCGGCGTAGGTGGCTACCAGGTCCACATCTTCGGCGGTCATGACCTCGGTGATGATGGGGAGCCCCGTCTCCTCTCGGGCCTTGGCCAGCAGGCGCAGGCCCTGCACCCCCAGCCCCTGGAAACTGTAGGGCGAGGTGCGGGGTTTGAAGGCCCCTCCCCGCAGGATGCGCGCCCCCGCCGCCTTCACCGCCTGGGCGGTCTCCAGCAACTGCTTCTCGCTCTCCACGGAGCAGGGGCCGGCCATTACCACCACCTCATCGTTGCCAATGACCACATCCCCCACCCGCACCTGGGTGTCGTCGGGGTGGAACTCCCGGCTAGAGAGTTTGTAGGGCTTGCTGACCCGGAGCACCTCCGCTACCCCGGGGAAGGTCTCCAGTTCGTCCTTTAGTTCGGGGTAAATCTGGCCCAGGACGCCGATAACGGTGCGCTCCACGCCCCTGGAGATGTGGGCACGGAAGTCGGGCTTGCTCTCAATGTGCGCGACGACCCGCTGGATTTCCTCTTCAGTTGCGCCGTGGCGCATCACCACGATCATCCCGTTCGCCTCCCAAATTTTCCCTTGTCCATGCTTCCTCCTTGCGCTTCTGGTGGGGTGCGGTATAAGGGGGCCAGTTTGATGCCCCCAAACCACCCCCGAGAGCGCAGGGTGGAAGCCACCAGGTTACCGTGCTGGAGCATCTCCCATCCCCCGCTGTCTCAGGTTGACCGCCTCCCGCAGGTACATGTGGCGTATCTCCTCTTGCCCTTTGGTGGTGTTCACCAGCATCAGCACCCGGATGCACCGGGGCAGGCCGTCGGGCACTTGCATCTCGTGGGAACACATCAGGGGCACCGTCTCCCAACCCATCTGGCGTGCCGCCACCGCCGGAAACTCGGCGTTTAGGTCGGTTGTGGTAGTAAATATAACAGCGGCGATGTCTTTGGTGTCAAGGGCGTTGGCCGAAACCAGGGCCTGGAGCAGTTCCCTGGTGGCCTCCAGGATGGCCTCCCGGGTATTGGCGGAGGCGGTGGTGGCGCCTCGTATGCCGCGGCACACGACAGGCTTCACGATGGCCTCCGGGGAAGGGGTGGAGCGGTTATACCCGTCAGCAAGCGGGCGATGAACTCCTGTGCGACAGGGCCCTCCCGGCCTGGGGGGGCGGTGGCCAGGGCCTGCACCAGGGCGCTTCCTACCACCACTGCATCCGCCACCCCTTGCAGCGCCCCCAAATGCTCCGGCCGGGAGACGCCAAAGCCCACCGCCACCGGCAAATGGGTGTGGCGGCGCACCCTCGCCACCAAGGAGGGTATCTCCGGCGCGAGGGTGTCCCGTGCCCCGGTGGTCCCCGTAACGCTGACGCAGTAGACGAACCCGCTGGCCCCCCGGCAGGCCAGGGCGATGCGCTCGTCGGTGCTGGTGGGGGCTACCAGGGGCACCAGGGCCAAACGGGAGGCTTGGCACGCCTCCCGCAAGGGCCCCGCCTCCTCGGGGGGCAGGTCGGCTACGATGAACCCGTCCACTCCCGCCTGGGCGCTGTCCCGGACGCACCGCTCCAGGCCGTAGGCCAGCAGGGGGTTGTAATAGCCCATCAGCAGGATGGGCGTCTCCAGTCCCCCACGGCGCACCTGGCGGATGGTCTCCAGGCACCAGAGGAGGGTAATCCCCTTCTCCAGGGCGGAAAAGGACGCCTGCTGAATGACCGGCCCTTCGGCCACCGGGTCGCTGAAGGGGACCCCCACCTCCAGCACATCCACTCCCGCCTCGGCCAGAGCGGGGAGGAGGACATGGGTCGCCTCGGGGCGGGGGTGGCCGGCCATCACATACGCAATAAGGCCCAGGCCACGCCGGTGCACAGCGGAAAGCAGGGCGTCGGTAATGCGCTGGGCACCCATACCGAATTTACCTCCCGAAGGCGTAGGCCAGGGCGTTCTGCAGGGCGTGGGCGGTAAAGGGCACCGCCAGGGAACCGCTCTGCAGGAAGAGTGCCCCCAGGATCAGCCCCGCAAAGAACACCGGCACCATCAGCCCCACTTGCCCGTGGAGCAGGGCGAAGAAAGCGGAGGAGAGCACCAATGCCCCTCCTCGGCGGAAGCGAGGGGAGAGGGCGGTGAGCAGGAAACCGCGGAAGAAGACCTCCTCCGCCAGGGGTGCCAGAACCACCACTATCCCTACGGCGAGGATGGCCTCCACCCCCTCCGCCTCCCGCAAGACGGGGGGCGTGGGGGGTGGAAGAAGGTCTGGGGAACCGAGCCTCTGCACCCCCAGGGTGTAGAGGAGGGTGATACCGAAGATGGCGAAGGGGGCCAGGACGGCCCACAGCATGTATCCCCGGCGTAGGGGGGGGCGGAGGCCCAGGGCTTCCCATGAGGCCCCCCGCCCCCGGGCGAGGGCCAGGGCAATGCACAGCAGGCTGGCCTCCTGGAAAAGGGTGAATCCCAGGAAGAGGGGCAAGGAGACCTGCCCCCCTCTTCCCAGCAGGTAGGCGACGCCCAGAGCGCCCAGGCTGGTCAGGAGGGCCAGCCCCAGGCCGAGGCTGGCTTCCCCACCCCGCAGGGAACCCCTCGTCGGCGCCCGTGAGGTGAGCCCACTCCGGGTTTCCATAGGCTCTTGTGTCTAGGATAGCACGGCTCGCTCCCTGGAGGAAAGGAAGAGGGGCTGAAAGCGTAGGACCACCCCAAACCCCGGCGGAAGAGGGGCCTTCCGCCCGTGCAGGTGGGGGTGCCGAGGGCTTGACATCCCCTGGGGTGGGCAACGGCCACGCCCCCAGGCACCCACCCCCTTGACGCCCCCACCCCTCCCAGGCTACCATTGCATCTACTTCGGAAGAGGAGTATGCTGAATTTGCATGGTGGTCATCGGCGTTACCGGGGGGATCGGAACCGGGAAGAGCACCGTTACCAGCATCCTGCGGGAACTGGGGGCGGTGGTCATAGACGCCGATAAAATCGGCCACGAGGCATATCGCCCAGGCACTCAGGCCTGGCAGGAGGTGGTGGAGGCCTTCGGGAAAGATATCCTCCTCCCCAGCGGGGAGGTGGACCGGAAACGGCTTGGCGCCCTCGTCTTCAACGACCCCCAGGCCCTGGCCCGCCTGAACGCCATTATGCACCCCAAGATGTATACAATGGCCCAGGAACGCATCCAGCAGGCCAAGGCCCAGGGCCATCGGGTCATCGTCCTGGAGGCGGCCGTTCTCCTAGAAGCGGGGTGGGACCCCCTGGTGGACGAGATATGGGTGGTAACCGCTCCGGAGGAGGTGGCGGTCCAGCGGGTGCAGGCCCGTAGCGGGCTCTCGCGAGAGGCGGTCCTGGCCCGCCTGCGGGCTCAAATGCCCCAGGAGGAGCGGGTGAAGCGGGCGCACGTGGTCGTGGAGAACGCCGGGTCGCTGGAGGACCTGCGGCGCACGGTGGAAGACCTCTGGCGTAAACGCATTGTATCAAGAGGGTGATAAAGTATGCCGGGAACAAAGAGACAAACCCTTTATCGGGAACTGCGCATTGAAGAGTATGTCGTTCGGGATGAGCCTTTCTATCTCCCCCAGGGCGACGAGGTGCAACTCTTTGAGACCGCTTACTATCAGAAAATCCCCGTCCTCCTGAAAGGCCCCACGGGGTGCGGAAAGACCCGCTTCGTGGAGTATATGGCCTACCGCCTCTCTCGCCCTCTGGTGGTGGTGAAGCCTGCCGAGAAGGATGGCCCCCCGGTGGGGGAGGAGCCTGCCGAGGAGGACACCCCCTCCCGACGCAGCATCCCCCTGGTTACCGTTGCCTGCCACGAAGACCTCACTGCCAGCGACCTGGTGGGGCGCTACCTCATTGAGGGGGAAGGGACCCGCTGGATCGACGGACCCCTCACCCGTGCCGTCCGCTCCGGCGCTATCTGTTACCTGGACGAGATCGTGGAGGCCCGCAAGGACACCACCGTCCTTATCCACCCCCTCACCGACCACCGGCGCATCCTCCCCATAGAGAAGCGGGGCATCCTCCTGGAGGCCCACGACGGTTTCCTGCTGGTCATCTCCTATAACCCCGGTTACCAGAGCGCCCTGAAGGACCTGAAACATTCCACCCGCCAGCGCTTCATCGCCATTGAGTTCACCTACCCCCCCAAGGAACTGGAGGCGAAGATCATTGAGCACGAGGCGGGGGTAAGCCCCGAGGTGGCCTGGCGCCTGGCCAAACTGGGGGAGAAGGTGCGCAACCTCAAGGAGCACGGCCTGCAGGAGGGCGTCTCCACCCGCCTGCTCATCTACGCTGGCAAACTCATCGCCCGGGGCATCCCCCCGCGCCGGGCGTGCCAGGTGGCGGTGGTGTGGGCCCTCACCGACGACGCCCCCGTCCAGCGGAGCATTGAGGAGGTGGTGGCCTCTATCTTTGAGTAGAGGCCATGCCTATGAGCACTGCCCTGTTCTTCCAGCGCCTGCGTGCCCTCTTGCACCCCCCCACGGGTCTCCCCACTCCCCAGGAGGGGCTGGCCCCCTCGGCGGTGCTCCTCCTCCTTTACACCAAAGAGGGAACCCCCTACCTGCTCCTGAACAAGCGCACCGACCTGGTGGAGCACCATAAGGGGGAGATGTGCTTCCCCGGCGGAGCGGCAGACCCCGAGGACAAGGATTTGCAATCCACTGCCCTGCGGGAGGTGGAGGAGGAGATGGGGGTGCATCCGGGGGATGTGGAGGTGCTGGGCGCCCTCCCCTGGACCCGCACCCGCTCCCGCTTCGCCATCTTCCCCTTCGTGGGCACTATCCCCTACCCCTACCCCTTCCACCCCAGCCCCCTGGAGATAGCCGAGGTGGTGGAAATCCCCTTGCCCGTTCTGCTGGAGCCTGCTACCCTGCGCTATGAAATGCACCTGGAGAACGGGCGGGTGGAACGGCAGATCGCCTATGCCTACCGTGGGCGTGTGGTGTATGGAGCCACCGCCCGCATCCTCACCCAGTTTCTCGCCGTCGCCAGCCAGGCCCTGGGGAAGGAAGTGCCATGGACAAGACAGCCCCTCTCCCTCTGAACCTGATTCTGCAAGAACTGCACCGCTACCCCCCCACGGTGCGGGAGGAGTATACCCGTGCCCTGGAGGAGATAGCCTCTACCGCCAGCCCGAAGCACCTGGAGTGGTGGGCCAACCACGGCCTGGCCATCGCCCAGCAGACCGCCCGCTCCTGGGAGGCAGCCGCCGAGTTCTTCCGGACCAGTCCTGTGGTGCTCCCCATCCTCTCCTGGGAGCACTTCCCCCTCTGGGCACAAGGGGGATATGACCTGTGCCAGCAGTCCCCCGCGCTTGCCGTCGCCTACTTCCGTGTGGGGCCGGCCTGCGTGCCCCACCTTCGCCCCTCCCGCATCCCCCAGTGGGTGGGCCTGGGCCAGCGCTTCTACAAGGGCACATGGAAGTCCACGGCCCTGGCGGTGCGCTTCTTTGAGGCCAGCCCCGCCCTGCTGGCTTCTCTCGCCTTCCCCGACTTGGAACGCTTCGTGGCCTTCCTGGAGCGCCTCACCACTCGCTCCTACGACCTGGCGACCGAGTGCCTGGCGTTGGGGGAGGAGGTCTTCCCCAAGATGGGGGAGCATCGGGAGGCCTTCGTGGCCCTCCTGTCGGCCCTCTCGGAATCCGCCTCCTGGCGGGAGGTGAAAGCCTGCTTTGAGAGCGCCGCCCGTGCCCTCCCCCGCCTGGAGAAGGGCCAGCGCACCCGTTTCCTGCGCCTGGCCGAATACCTGGCCAGGAGCGGATACACCAGCCTCTCCACCTTCCTGGTGGAGGCGTCGGAGGCCCTGGCCCAGGTGGATACCTCGGCCCACGCAACCCTGCTGAGCATGGCCGAGGCCCTGCTGGCGGTCTCCCCGGAGGCCCTCCCCGACTTCCTGAAGAGCGCTCCCGCCGTTCTGGAGCGCATCACCCTGGCCCAGATGGAGATGTGGTTTGCCGAGGGGGTGCGTCTGCTCCGCTCCCACCGGGAGGCGGGGTTGGGCTACTTCCGCCGGGAGACCTCCCGCTCCGCCCAGGTGCTGGAGGCCCTCTCTTCGGCGGTGGAACTGGCACGGGTGAAAGACCTTATGCGCCTCTATTGCCGTGCCCTGGCCGGCTCCCAGGTGGAGATCGCCTCCTCCCAGGAACTGGTGCAGAAGGGCATTGGCTGGGTGGACAAGGAGAAGCCCACCACCGAGGGGAGCACCGTCTATCTCCCGCCCGTGGTGAACCGCTACCCCAGCAAGGAGCAAAACTTCGCCTGGTATAAAGTGGTGGCCACCCACCAGGTGGCTCACCTGGAGTTCGGCAGTTTCGCCTTCTCCTACCAGCGCCCCTCGGCCCTCTTCAAAGACCTGCGCCCCCGCCTGGCCCCCGCTCAGCCTCCAGGCGAAGGGGCGTGGCTCACCGATATGCACCGCTTCTTTGCCCTCTTCCCCGAGAAGCGCCTTGCCCTGGATATCTTCACCGTTCTGGAGGACGGGCGTCTGGACGCACGGGTGCAGCGGGAATACGCCGGCATCCGCTCCGCCTACCAGCGGGTCCAGCAGGACTCCCTGGCCGAGCGCCCCGCTCTGGAGGACCTGCCCGCACGGGAGGCGCTGGTGGAACTGCTGGTGCGCCTCACCCTCCAGCGGTATCGCCTCCCCACCCCTACACCCTACCTGAAGGAGGCCCGTGCCCTGGCCCGTCTGGCCCGCCTCCTGGCCCGCCCCGAAGCCACCGTGGAGGATACCGCCGAGGCGACCCTGCGGGCCTACGCCATTATCTCCCGCATTCCCAACCAGCAACTCCCCCAGGAGCAGTGGCAGGAGCAGGACCTCTCCCAGGACCAGGAGGAGCAGGAGCAGCAGGGGGACGACTTGCTCCAGCAGGTGCTCCAGAGCGTCTCTCCCCAGCAACGCCGGGAGCAACAGGCCCAGGAACAGCCCTACCAGTCCCCCAAGGATGTGGACTACCGGGGCGAGTTCAAGCCGGAACTGGTGCAACTGCTGGCGAAACTGAAGCAGACGGGGGAGCAGAGGCAGGGACAGACCTCCCCCGCCCCCATCACCCGTGAACTGCTGGAGCAACTGCTCCGGGAGAGCGCCGACCTGGAGGCGGAGCAGGGCGATATCTCCCAGGCGGTGGGGATGTTCGCCAATAACATCATGCGGGAGGCGGGCATCGCCCAGCCGCCCCCCGTTCCCGCCTTTGGGCAGGGCCCCCTGGTGCACATTGACGACGAGGGTGGCCCCCTAGAGGCCACCGAGCCCAACACCTACCTGTATGATGAGTGGGACTTCCGGGCGGGCGACTATAAGCCCCGCTGGTGCCTGGTGCGGGAGAAGCCCATGGCCGAAGGGGATACCGCCTTCTGGGAGCAGACCCTCCAGACCTACGCCTCTCTGGTGCACCAAGTGCGCAAGCAGTTTGAACTGGCGGTCCCCGAGGCCTTCCGCAAAATCAAGCGCCTGAAGGACGGGGAGGAGTTTGACCTGGACGCCGTGCTGGAGGCGATGGTGGACAAGCGGGCGGGCCTTACCCCTTCGGAAAAGATTTACTGGCGGCGCAACAAGGTAGAGCGGGATGTGGCCGTTGCCTTCGTGCTGGATATGAGCGCCTCCACCGCCGAGGCCATTGAAGAGGGCAAGCAGGACGCCTGGGACGCCCCCGATGACCCGGTGGAGTATATGCTCTGGCTACGGAGCCGGCGTGGCGAACCCTCCCGCCGGACCTATAAGCGCATTATTGACCTGGAGAAGGAGAGCCTGGTCATCCTCATCCAGGCCCTCCAGACCCTGGGCGACCAATATGGCATCTACGGCTTCTCCGGCTACGGGCGGGAGAATGTGGAGTTCTACGCCATCAAGGACATCACAGAGCCTTTCTCCGATGCCCTCAAGCGGCGCATTGATAAGATATCGCCCCTCCACGCCACCCGCATGGGGCCCGCCATCCGCCACGCCACCGCCAAACTGGAGGCGGTGCAGGCCAAGACCAAAGTCCTCTTCCTGCTGAGCGACGGCAGGCCCCAGGACCGGGGCTATAGCCGTGAGGGGGTGGAGAAGGAATACGCCGTCCACGACACCCACAAGGCCCTCCTGGAGGCCAAGCAGAAGTCCATTGTCCCCTTCTGCCTCACGGTGGACAAGAACGGCCATGACTACCTGAAGACCATGTGCGCCGACATCGGCTACGAGGTGCTGGCAGATATTTACTCCCTGCCCCAGCGCCTGCCTTTGCTGTATCGCCGACTCACGGTCTAGCCCATGGCCGTCTCCCGCAAGCGTGCCCTCGCCTATGCGGAGCGGGTGCTGGCGGTGCCCCGTGCCCGCCTCACCGTTACCTTACGCCAGGGGAAAGGGGGGGTAACCCTCCTCTACAAGGGACGGGCGCTCACCCGTTGCCCCCTTTCCCCCAATGGCATCCCGTCGGCGGTGTTTATGGCCAGCGCCCTGGGGGTCCAAGTGCCTCCCCTGGGCCAAAAGGTGCAGGCCGAGGTGTCCACAGGGGTGCTCTGGCGGGCCATTTCTATCTCCTGTCTGGACTTCCGCAAGCCGGCCAGTTATGTCCTGCTGGAGCGCCTGCTGGAGGAGGCGGAGGCGTTGCGGGGCACCTCCTCGGCAGAGGTATAGGAGCGCCTACCCCAGACGCCCGTGCCCCAGCCAGCGGGAGAAGAAGTCGGCCACCAGGAGGGCGGCCCGGCGCTCTGCCCCCCGGAAGAAGTGGTCCACCCCCTCCCACAGGTGCACCTCCTTCGGGTCGGCCCACCGCCGTGTCAGGAACTGGAACTGCTCCGGCGGGATGATATGGTCCTGGTCGCCACAGAGGAAGAGTTTGGGCACCGTGGTATGGACGGCAGAGGGGTGGTTGAGGGCGTGAGGAGGGGGAGCAACAGCGCATACTGCCTGCACCATCCCCGGCTGGCAGGCCACCTCCAGGGCCACTCCCGCCCCGAAGGAGTAGCCCATAATCCCCAGGCGTCCGTTGTCCACCCCCTGCACCATACCCAGGGCGATAAGGGCCTCGCAGGCGTCCTCCACCTCCCCGATGCCGTGGCTATGCACCCCCTCGCTGGCACCCGTCCCCCGGAAGTTAAAGCGCACCACGCAAAAGCCTCGGCTGTGAAGGGCCTCCGCCACCGCCACGATAAGGGTGTTATGCATATCGCCCCCGTAGAGGGGATGGGGGTGGCACAGGACCACCCCCGGCCAGGGGCCTCGGCCCGCCGGGCGGTGCAAAACCCCCTCCAGGCGCAGGCCCTCGCTAGTGGCGATAGGGAAAGGCTCCACCGAAGAGGAACTCACCGTTGCCCCCGTGTGGCCCGCCACACCTCGTAGGCACGGTGCAGGGCGGTAAGGATGCCCAGCCCTGCCACAACCCCCAGGGCCGGCAGAAGCCAGCCCGTGAGGAAGCCCGCCGCCAGGATAAGCACCCGCTCCGGCCGGGTCATCATCCCCCCCTGGGGGCTGGGGACGCCCAGGCCCTCGGCTCGGGCATGGGCGTAACTCACCAGAAAGGAGCCGGTCAGGGCCAAGACGGTCATGAGAACACCCATTGTATGCCCCCGCTGGGCATAGAAGGCCACCACTCCCAGCAAGACCCCCGCCTCCTGCGCCCGGTCCACCAGGGAGTCCAGGAAAGCCCCGAACCGGCTCGCCCGCCCCGTCCGGCGGGCGAGGGCGCCGTCCAGCAGGTCCATGGCCCCTGCCAGCAGGTAGACCAGTCCCGCCGCTGTCCAGCGCCCCGTGGCGCACAGGTAGGCAGAGGGAGCGGTGAGGAGGAGGCCGAGGAGGGTGAGGGCGTTGGGGCTAAGGCCCAGGGCGACCAGGAGGCGCACCAGAGGGCCTTCCACCCGTGCTCCCCACCACGCCCGAACCCCCTCCCGCAGGGAGCGGGGGGAAATGGCAATGCGCCCCCTCAGCGTCATGCGGGCACCCTCTCCTGGGGACGCACGCCCAGCACCCGCTCCTGCACCTCCCGGTAATAGTCAAGGGTCTGCTGGGCGATGCGCTCCCAACGGAACTCCTGCACTCGTTGTCCCCCCTGCTGGGCCAGGCGCCAGCGGAGGGAGGGGTTGTCCAGAAGACGGCGTATCCCCTCCGCCAGGGCCTCCTCGTTCTGAGGGGGCACTAGGAGGGCCTCCCGCTCGTGGCGCACCACAAACCGATAGCCCTCTATGTCCGAGGCGACAATGGGCAGGCCGGCGGCCATGGCCTCTAAGAGCACGATGCCGAAACTCTCCTTCCCGATGGCCGGGGCGCAGAAGATATGGGCGGAGCGGTAATAGCGGGGCAGGTCGGCATAGGGCACCCCCCCCACGAACACCACATCCCCTACTCCGCAGGCGGAGAGGCGCAGGAGGCTCTCCCGGTCGGGAGTGCCCGGCCCCACCACAATGAGGCGCAGGTGGGGATACTGCCACTTCAGGCGGGCGAAGGCCCCCACCAGGTAGCGCAGGCCCTTGCGCTTCTCCAGGCGCCCCACAAAGAGGAGGTTGGTCTTGCCGTCCAAGAAGTGGGGCAGGGGAGGGCGGTTGGCGAAGTGCTCCACCTCCACCCCGTTGGGGATAATGCGGTAATCCCCGGGGAAGTAGCGGGTGATGAACTGCCGGGCCGGCTCGGAGACGGCGGTGCGCCCGTGCAGGCGGCGCACCCAGGGGCGCAGGAAGGGCTTGGCCCAGGGGTAAAAGCGGCTTCGCCCATGATAGGCGTGGAAGGTGCCGATGTTCACCGCCGTGGAGAAGGTGAGCACCGAGAGGGGGAGGAAGGGGGTAAAGGGCTCGTGCAGGTGCACAATATCATAGTGGTTGCGCAGGAGAAGCCCCCGCACCTTCTCCGCCAGCCAGAAGGAGAGGGTTATGCGGGCGGTGGAGCCTCCACTGGCGATACGGATGGGGCGCCCCAGGCGCACCAGGTGGGGAATGCCCAGGTCCTCAACGGGTCGGGAGGAGGGCGCAAAGATGTGGACGCTGTGCCCCTGGCGGAGGAGGTGCCGTGCCAGGGACACTATATGGTCGTTAACGCCCCCAGGGTGAGCAAAGTCGTAAGGGGAGACGAGGGCGATGCGCACCGCACCCCCTGTTAGGGCAGGGCTACCGGACCCTTCCCGTTTTCCCTCCCGGCGATAAAGTCCTCCACCAGATCCCGGGCCTCGTCGTCAGGGAACTGGAGGGGGGGCGACTTCATGAAGTAGGCCGAGGGGCCGACCAACGCCCCGCTAATGCCTCGGTCCAGGGCCAGTTTGGCGCACCGAATAGCGTCTATCACCACCCCTGCCGAGTTAGGGCTATCCCACACCTCCAGTTTCAACTCAATAGTGATGGGGACACCCCCGAACCCGCTCCCCTCCATCCGGATGTAGCAGAACTTCCGGTCCTTCAGCCACGGCACATAGTCGCTGGGGCCGATATGGATGTTCTCCGCCCCCAGGTCGTAGTCCAGCAGAGAGGTAACTGCATTGGTCTTGGAGATCTTCTTGGACTGGAGGCGTTCCCGCTCCAGCATGTTCAGGAAGTCGGTGTTCCCACCGAAGTTCAACTGGTAGGTGCGCTCCAGTTTCACCCCCCGCTGGCGAAAGAGGTGGGTCAGGGCACGGTGGACGATGGTCGCCCCCACCTGGGATTTGATATCGTCGCCGATGATGGGCAAGCCCCGGTCCCGGAAGCGCTTCTGCCAGTAGCGCTCCCGCCCGATAAAGACAGGGATGCAGTTCACAAAGGCACACCCCGCCTGCAGGGCCTGCTCCACATACCACTTGGTCGCCTCCTCGGAGCCGACCGGCAGGTAGTTCACCACGACATGGCACTCCCGCTCCTTCAAGATGCCCACGATGTCGGCGGTGGAGCCGGGGGCCTTCTGGATGACGGGGGAGAGGTATTTGCCGATGCCGTCGTGGGTCATGCCCCGCTCCACGATCACGCCCGTGGGGGGCACATCGGCGAACTTGATGGTGTTATTGGGAGGTGTGAAGATAGCCTCCGCCAGGTCCTTCCCCACTTTGTTGCGGTCAATGTCAAAGGCGGCGACGAAGCGGATATCCCCCACATGGTAGCCCCCCAGGACGGGGTGCATCAGGCCGGGGATGAAGGCGTCGGCCGGGGCATCGCGGTAGTAGTAGACACCCTGCACCAGGGAGGAGGCGCAGTTCCCCACCCCGATGATGGCGACATTGATGGTGCCCATACTTTCCACCTCTGCAGTGCACTGGGCGAGAGAATGCCCCACACCCGCCATTGTAGACCATGGCGGGCCGGGGGGCAAAGCGCACCGGGCCTGCCTCCGAACAGCCTGGGAATCCCCGAAAACGGGGGGCATCTCCAGGCCGGGCAGGGAAGGCCTTTAGACGGGGCCGGGATTGGTAACCGCCCCCTGGGCAGAGGAGCCGACCAGACGGGCATACTTGCCCAGCGCCCCGCCGTAGGGGATGGGGCGGGGACGCCACAGGGCACGCCGGCGGTCCAGTTCCTCCTTGGGCACCTCCACCTCCAGACGACGGTTGGCCACATCCAGGAGGATGGGGTCCCCCTCCTGCACCAGGGCGATGGGGCCGCCGACCGCCGCCTCGGGGGCCACATGTCCCACCATGGGGCCACGGGTCGCCCCGGAGAAGCGTCCGTCGGTAATCAGGAACACCTGCTCCCCGATGCCCTGTCCCACCAGGGCGGCGGTAACCGCCAGCATCTCCCGCATGCCGGGGCCACCCTTGGGGCCTTCGTAGCGGATGATCACCGCATCCCCCGGGCGGATACGGCGCTCCTGCACAGCCCTAAAGCAATCCTCCTCGCAATCAAAGACCCGTGCGGGGCCACGGAAGGTGAGGGTCTTCAGGCCCGTGGTCTTGATAATGGCCCCTTCGGGAGCCAGGCTCCCCTTCAGCACCACCAGGGAACCGCTGGGGCCAAGGGGGTTACTCACGGGGCGCACCACCGGCTGGTGAGGGTTGAAACGGTAGCGGGACAGGTTTTCGGCTACCGTTTTGCCCGTTACCGTGACGGGGTCGCCGTGGAGAAGGCCCGCCTCCCATAAGGCCCGCATCACCAGGGGGACGCCTCCCACCGCATCCAGGTCGGCCATTGTGAAGCGCCCCGCCGGCTTCATATCGCAGATAAGGGGCGTCTGCCTGCTGATGCGGTCAAAGTCGTCTAAGGAGAGGGGCACGCCCGCCTCGTGGGCCAGGGCCAAGAGGTGCAAGACGGCGTTGGTGGAACCGCCCATGGCCTCCACCACAGTGATGGCGTTCTCAAAGGCCTTACGGGTGAGGATGTCCCGGGGGCGGATGCCCTCCTCCAGCAGGCGGAGCACCAGTGCCCCTGCCTGGAAGGACGCCTGGAGGCGTCGGGCGTCCACGGCGGGGATGGAGGCGGAGCCGGGTGGGGCCAGGCCCAGGGCCTCGCTGGCGCTGGCCATGGTGTTGGCGGTGAACAGACCCCCACAGGAGCCGGGGCCGGGGCAGGCGCAGGCCTCTATCTCTTCCAGTTCCTCCTGGGTAAGGGCCCCCGTTTGATACTGCCCCACCGCCTCGTAGACATCCTGAACGGTCAGGGCCTTGCCCCGCCAGTGGCCGGGCAGAATGGTGCCCCCGTAAAGGAAGACACCGGGGATATTCAAGCGGGCCAGGGCCATCATAGAGCCGGGGATGGTCTTGTCGCACCCGGCCATGGTTACCAGGCCATCCAGGCCGTGGGCGAAGCAGACCAGTTCAATGGAATCGGCGATGACCTCTCGGCTCACCAGGGACGCCTTCATCCCCTGGTGGCCCATGGCGATGGCGTCGCTGATGCAGATGGTGCCGAACTCAATGGGCGTCCCCCCGGCGGAGCGGACGCCCTCCCGCACCTTGGGGGCCAGGCGGTCAAGATGGTAGTTGCAGGGGGTAACCTCGCTGGCGGTGTTGGCGATGGCAATGAGGGGGCGTTGCAGGTCCTCATGGGTAAGGCCCATGGCCAGGAACATGGCACGGTGGGGCGCCCGCTCGGTGCCTTCCACCACTCGGCGACTGCGATGCTTCGGGTCACCGGCAGGGCACATGGCGGTCCTCCGAAAGGGCTTTTGAAGAAAAGATACCCCCTTTGCCTCCATGGGG